>SKTA01000097.1 GCA_007122745.1 Bacteroidales bacterium | reverse complement strand
GGAAAAATTGCTGATATCCCCATGTGTATCACCGGCAGAGGATCGATGTTTAAAGTACATTTCAGGGAAAAAGCCCCCGTTTCATACCGCGATGCATACGACGATCCGAACATGAAAAAGGCCATCAATGCTTTCCTCGAACACCTTTATGAAAAACGAATTATGGTCATTAACTCCTGCACATCCGTTTTCTCAACAGCTATCACACAAAAGGAGATCGACATATTGAGTGATGCCATGCTTAGCGGCTTCCGACACATTAAACCGTTGTTAATTAGTTAATTAGCTGATTATTTAAATGAATGATTCAACGATTCAACGATTCAACGATTCAACAACTAAACAACTCAACAATGAAAATATACATCTGTGATGCTGTTCGCACTCCTATAGGAAAATTTGGTGGTTCTTTGGCAACTGTCCGGACTGACGATCTGGCTGCCTTACCCATCAAGACACTGATGGGGCGTAATCCTGGCATTGACCCGGAAGCGATTGATGATGTGATCCTGGGGTGTGCCAACCAGGCGGGGGAAGACAACAGGAATGTGGCCCGCATGGCTTTGCTTCTCGCCGGTCTACCCGATAAAATTCCCGGATTCACCGTGAATCGCCTTTGTGCATCAGGGATGGAGGCCGTTGGAACGGCCGCCCGGATGATTCGTTCGGGTGAAGCGGATCTGATCATTGCCGGGGGGGTGGAAAGCATGACCCGTGCACCATTTGTAATGGCCAAAGGGGAATCAGCCTTCTCAAGGAAAACAGAGATTTATGATACCACCATTGGCTGGCGATTTGTTAACAAGAAACTTGCAAAACAATATGGTGTTGACTCGATGATTGAAACCGCGGAAAACCTTGTCAGGGAATACACCATCAGTCGTGAAGACCAGGATCTGTTCGCATACAAAAGTCAGCAAAAGGCTGCCCGGGCGCAAAAGGAGGGCTTATTTAAGAGTGAGTTGATGCCGGTTGAAATCCCTCAGCGTAAGGGAGACCCGGTCATCTTTGATCAGGATGAACATCCAAGGCTCACACCACCGGAGAAGCTGGCAACGCTGAAACCGGTAACCGGGCCTGACGGAACGGTTACCGCTGCCAATGCCTCCGGTGTGAATGACGGATCTGCAGCGCTCATCATTGCATCAGAGAAGGCGGTTGAAAAACATGGTCTCAAACCTTTGGCATCAATACTTGGGATGCAGGCTGCCGGTGTTCCTCCCCGCGTCATGGGGATCGGACCGGTTCCTGCCATTCAAAAGCTTTTAAAAATGCTGACCCTGCAGTTAAAGGAGTTTGACATCATTGAGCTGAATGAAGCTTTTGCAGCACAAGCACTGGCCTGCATCCGGGAACTGGGCTTGAATGACTTTGAAGCACGGATCAATCCGCTGGGGGGAGCGATTGCACTCGGTCATCCCTTGGGGATGAGCGGTACCCGGCTGGTTGCCACGGCAACTCACCAGCTTGTTGACAACCAGATGGACAAGGCGCTTTGCAGTATGTGTGTAGGGGTTGGGCAAGGTGTGGCCATCGCGCTTGAAAGGGTTTAAGAAAAAGCAACCACAGCCGGATGTTACAAGCTGTCTCTTAAAGCCTCAAACCCACGAACACGTTCTTTCTCGCCCATTTGCTCATAAGCTATCATCAGATTGTTAAGCATCCTGATAACAATATCCCTGTTGGCACACGGTGAAAAAAATGCAGCCAAAGGCTCCATTCCCAGCTTCAGGAGAAACTCATTGATCTCCTGTGTTGAAAAAACAGCGCCTCCGCTAAATGCATTGATATAAAACAGGGCATTGTCTTTTTCAATTTCCATCTTGTTCGCATCAAGCCGATCGCCCATGTAAGCCAAAACAAAATGTTCCGGCAAATTAATCCCGGCAACCGGCATGTCAACACTTGTGGCAACCAGCATGTAAATGATTCCGATGCTCAACGGGTTGCCGCTCCGTTTTTCAAGCACCTTATGGACGAGAGAATTATCAGGATTGTGGTAGTCTTCGATGTTTCCGGAAAACCGGTGCAGGTCATAAAAAACATGGTTAAATACCTTGATCTGTTCCAGCGCTGTGAGGTTTTCGTTGAGTTCAAGCCAGACATCCTTTCTGATTGCCTCGATGGCCTTCTGAACTTCCTGTTCGTTCAAACCGGGATCAAAATATCGTGCTACGTGGAGCCAGGCTTCCAGAAGATTTATCTGTCCCTGTTTGGTCCAACGAGCGAGATCAGATGCCAACCTGTTAAATAATATTTTCCGGGAGATGGCCTCCAGTCGGCTACGCAGCGCATTTTCCGGTGTGGTAAGCAGTGCATCTTCCACAAAGGGATAGGCATTGGGACCGTAGCCCACGATTTTGGTGGCAATTTCATCAAAAACAGCCGGATCGGGATCATCCACCATGCTAATCAAAGCTTGTATCTCTCTTTCCCGGCTGTGTTCCATATTGAAAGCTTTTATTCGGTGATTTTTTTCAGCATATAACGTATCATTTGATCGATCGACTTTTTCATATCTTTGCTGTACTCTTTTCGCGCTCTGTTGGCGATGATGTTGCAAACCGTTAATGTATTGTGTACTAACACCTTACCTAACCCATAAAGGGCCGAGGTCTCCATTTCAAAGTTGGTGATTCGCTGTCCATTAAAGCTAAAACTTTCAATCTGATTGTTCATATCAGGGAAAGCGAGCGGGATGCGCAGTTCACGTCCCTGAGGACCATAAAAGCCATTGGCTGTACCTGTTATACCTTGTATCAGTTCTCCGGCAAGCTTCTTTAACAAAGACTCGCTGGCAGCAAAGATATAGGGATAAGGCAACAGCTTCGACCAGTTTGTATGTCTGGCAAATGCATCGGACATCTCTTCCTCAGACAAAGCCTTGTCATATTCGTAGAAATGCATCAGGCCATCAAAACCCAATCCATAGGCTGAAGCCACCATGGTATCCACGGGGATATCTGGGTGGAGCGCTCCCGAAGTACCCAGCCTTATAATATCGAGTGTTTTGTGTTTCTCCTTTGGAACCCGTTTTTCCAGATCGATGTTTGCAACGGCATCCAATTCGTTTAAGACGATGTCGATGTTGTCGGTACCGATCCCTGTGGATGTAACGCTGATCCGTTTTTTATTGAAATAGCCTGTATGTGTCAGAAACTCACGACTTTGTATCTTGTGTTCAATTTTTTCAAAATGTTGGGATATTAAGGGAACCCTCCCCTGGTCTCCAACCACAATTACTGTATCAGCAAGATGCTCCGGACGAAGTTTCAGATGGTAAATGCTGCCATCGTTATTTAGAATTAACTCCGATTCTTTAAACCTTTTCATATACATCCATTTAAATTATATTTCTT
>SKTA01000202.1 GCA_007122745.1 Bacteroidales bacterium | reverse complement strand
GACAATGGTGGCCGGATGATGAACAATCATTTTGCAACCCGGAGTCTTGATGAAGAGGGAAAATGGAAAGACCTGATGAAGCAGAAAAATGTTTCTGCTGACATCTCTCCCACGGCAGGACAGATGCCAAGATCCTTAGGTTTGGCTCTGGCCTCCAAAATTTACCGCCAAGAGAAGGATCTGCATTCCCTGAAACAGTTCACCAACAAAGGGGATGAAGTGTGCTTTGCCACCATCGGGGATGCCAGTACGAGTGAAGGGCACTTTTTTGAAACACTGAATGCCGCAGCGGTCCTTAAAGTCCCGCTGGCCGTTTCTGTTTGGGATGATGGCTACGGGATCAGTGTTCCGATAGCGCATCAAACGACGAAAAGCAGCATATCCAAAGCTTTGAAAGGCTTCGAGAAAGGGAAGAACGATCATACAGGAATCCGGATATTAAAAGCCAAAGCCTGGGACTATGAGTCACTGATGGAAACATACCGTAAAGGAGTCGAAGCTTGCCGCAAAGAACACATCCCCGTGCTTTTTCACATCACCGAAGTGACACAACCCCAGGGACACTCCACCAGCGGCTCACATGAGAGATATAAGACGAAGGAACGCCTGGAGTGGGAGAATGAATTTGATTGCATCCAGAAGATGAAGGAATGGATCCTGAAAGAGGGCATTGCCAGTGAAGAGGAACTTTCTGACATTGAAAAAAAGGCTGTTCAGCGGGTAAAGGAGGCACGCCGGAATGCATGGAATAACTTCCAGAAGCCAATCGTAAGGAAACGGGATGACTTCATCAAAAAAGTGAACATCTCAACCTGCAGGTGTTTGAAAGTGGATAAGATTGACAAGCTGCTTCAAGAGTTGGCGCGCATTGGTGAACCCACCAGAAAAGACATCATCTCAACAGGGAAAAAAATATTGCGACTGATCTGCAACACCTGCACCCCCCGGGAGAGTACGCTGAAAAAGATTGTTACGAAGTGGTTGTATGATGAATTTGCCGACAATCAGCAACGTTATTCATCACATCTGTACAGCCAGTCGAAACAATCACCGTTTAAAATTAAGCAGGTGCCTGTTGTTTATGACAAAGATGCACCCATGGTCAATGGCCGTGAAATACTGGTGGCAAACTACGACCACATTTTCTCCAAATACCCGGAAGCGCTGATCTTTGGAGAGGATGTGGGCCTGATCGGCGGTGTCAACCAAACCCTTGAAGGGATGCAGCAAAAGTATGGTGATTTGCGGATCAGCGATACGGGGATCCGGGAAGCAACCATTATCGGACAAGGACTCGGGATGGCCATGCGCGGACTCAGGCCGATTGCGGAGATACAGTATTTCGATTACCTGCTTTTCGGACTCCAGGTGGTCAGCGATGACCTTGCCACATTGCACTACAGGACTGCCGGAGGACAAAAGGCGCCGCTTATCATCAGCACCCGTGGCCACCGTCTTGAGGGTATATGGCACTCCGGCAGTCCGCTCAGCATGGTAATCAACTCCATTCGCGGTGTGCACGTGCTTGTACCCCGCAACATGACGCAAGCGGCCGGCTTTTACAACACCATGATGCAGTCCGACGATCCGGCCCTCATCATCGAACCACTCAACGGATACAGATTGAAAGAAAAAATGCCTTCCAACATTGGTGAGTTTACCGTGCCCCTTGGCAAGCCGGAAATCATGAGCGAAGGCACCGACGTGACATTGGTCACTTACGGTTCGTGTGTGCGCATTGCGCAAGATGCCGTTTCCCAGCTGAAGGATTTCAACATTTCCGTGGAGCTTATTGACGTTCAGTCACTACTGCCATTCGACCTGGAGCACACCATCGTAAAGTCACTGGAGAGAACCAACAAGATCGTTTTCTTCGATGAAGATGTTCCGGGCGGTGCAACAGCATTTATGATGCAAAAAGTTCTTGAAGAACAAAGAGGTTACCGTTACCTGGATGCAGAGCCGGCTACTGTAACGGCCAAAGACCACCGCGCGGCTTATAGCACCGACGGCGACTACTTCTCAAACCCGAATGCGGAAGATGTGTTTGAAAAGATCTACAAGATGATGCATGAATACAACCCGGCAGCCTATCCGGTGATATTTTGATCCCAGTTCTCTGACCCGTCCTGATTTTTGTTTACACTTTTCGGGGTTAATAACTATGTTTATAGTGCGCATTTTACTTTACATTTTGGACAGCTCAAGCGCTGTCCCTGCAAGTTTTCTCGTTGTAAAATATGCAGGCCGGCCAAGTCCGGCCTATACACCCTAAACTCTAAACTCAGACCCAGTTCTCAGATCCCAGTTCTCGGATCTCAGATCCCATTTGGGGTTCTTAGCTTCCAAATCCCCAACAAGCAACTATCCTGCCTGGGTTAATAGTTCTCTGCCAGTTCTTCGAACCAGGCTTGCGGATGACGGCAGGCGGGGCAGTTTTTCAGTGCTTTTTCCCCTTCGTAAATGTAGCCGCACTTGATGCAAAACCATTTGGTTTTTTCAGGTCTGACGAATACAGTTCCTTCCTTCACGCGATCAAGAAGCTTCAGGTAGCGCTCTTCGTGGTGCTTTTCAACAGCTGCTACGAGTTTGAACGAAGTAGAAACGCGCTTAAAACCCTCTTCTTCAGCAATGCGGGCAAACTCAGGGTAGAGCTCTGTCCATTCCTCATTCTCGCCACTTGCTGCTGACATCAGGTTTTCTGCCGTAGTCCCCACCTTGCCTGCCGGATAAGCCGCAGTAATCTCTACCTTACCTCCTTCAAGATATTCATAAAAGGTCTTGGCATGCATTCTTTCGTGGTCGGCTGTTTGCCTGAAAATAGCGGCAATCTGCTCGTATCCTTCTTCACTGGCTACTTTTGCATACATTTCGTAACGCCTCGCTGCTTGTGATTCGCCGGCAAATGCCTTCAATAAATTTTGTTCCGTAAGGGTGCCCTTGATGCTTTTGTCTGTCATAGCTAAATATTTCTTTATAATAAAATGATTCAAGGTCTGCGCAGGTGACCTGTCCTGCTGCGCATCAAAAATACACATAGCGGCGTAAAAAAGCCTGCGTCATCCGTAATTTATAAACAGATTAAATAAGTAGAGAAGGTTAAAAAGCTGAATAAACCGGTCAGGTTAATGTTTTCAGCACAAGGACATCCTGAAAATTCATGCAGGCATTCTGTGATTTGCCTGCCCACCAGCCGGGATAAAACTGATCCACTGAAAGTTCAGCCGCTGTTGCCATTCCCACAATGATCTCATGCCGGTAGGCAATGTTTGCATCTCTTACTCTTGGGTCATGCAAGAAATAGTGCCTGAAACGATAGGGAAAGAAAGGATTTCTGGATTTATCAAGATATGTTTCTGTTTCTTTATTGATGATAAAAAATGTGGCAAAACAATG
>SKTA01000245.1 GCA_007122745.1 Bacteroidales bacterium | reverse complement strand
TTTTTACAGAACAAGGTAAATGTTTCTGGATGAGAGTGTTCGAAATTCCTGAAGGAACAAAAACCTCCAAAGGAAGAGCCATCCAAAACCTTATCAACATTCCATCAGATGATAAAATCAAAGCTTTCGTCAATGTCAAAGACCTTACCGATAAGGAATATACTGAAAGTAACTATATCATGATGGGCACCAAAAAAGGTGTCATCAAGAAAACAAGCTTATCAGCCTACAGCCGGCCACGAGCCAACGGAATTATTGCCATCAACGTTCGTGACGGGGATGAACTGCTGGAAGCATCACTCACCAATGGTGAAAACGAAGTTCTGATCGGATTGCGCAGCGGTAAAGCCATTCGCTTTAACGAAAGTACTGTCAGAGCAATCGGACGGAATGCTTCCGGAGTAAAAGGGATTACTTTGGCCGGACCGAACGATGAAGTGGTTGGCATGGTTTGTGTAGAAGATGATATGAGCAGTATTTTGGTAGTCAGCGAAAAAGGATATGGAAAAAGATCCTTGCTCAATGAGTACCGGATTACCAACAGGGGAGGGAAAGGTGTTAAAACTTTAAACATAACGGATAAAACCGGCCCGCTTATTGCCATGGTGAATGTTGTTGACAGTGATCATCTTATGATCATCAACAAATCGGGAATTACCATACGTGTTCCTGTAGATGAATTGCGTGAAATGGGCAGGGCTACCCAGGGGGTGAGGCTGATCTCACTGAAGGAGGGAGATAAGATCGCTGCTGTAACCAAAATACAGGACAAAGGTCTGAACGGCAATGGAAACGGTAATGACAGTGAAAACATGGAGGCAGAAGACCTGAATGCTGAAAAACCGGAAGAATAAAGACTTAAAGATTGATTCTTTCCGGTTTATACATACCCGAAAGATTGAATCACGCAATATTAATGATGGAGGTACTTGCGATCTTTTAAATTATTTCTAATTTTGCTCATAACTAAATCTTATCAGAACAATCTTATTGATAACCAAAAAAAATCAAACCAATGAAACGGACTGTAATTCTTTTAATCTTTATTATGATTGCTACCACAGTTGTTCACGCACAGGGTAGAGATATCAGGCGTGCCAACAGACAACTGGACCGTGGCAATCTTGCAGATGCCCTGGAGCATTTGCAAGATGCTCAAGAACATGAAAGTGTTTTTGAGGACCCTGAATTCTGGATAACAAAATCCAGACTCTATATGGAAATAGCCATTACCGAAGATGAATCATATAAAAACCTGGTAGAAAACCCAGTTGACAAAGCAGATGAAGCCTTATTTAAAGCAAAAGAGCTTGATACCGCAAACCAGTTTCTCCTTGAAATCCAACCAATGTTGCTATTTTTATCCGATCTGACCTTTAATGTGGGTGCAGAAGCATATGAAAATGAAGAATGGCTTAAAGCAAGTGACTATTTATTAAGATCTTACAATATTGGCTTAAGCTTTGATGACATAGATACAATTAAATATTCTTATGCAGGGGTTGCGGCTGAAATTGGTGGTAATATAGAACGCGCAAAAGAAATATACCTGGATTTAAGGGATATGGAATATGATGAATCGTTTATTTATTCATCATTATCAAATATAGCAATGGCAGAGGGTGACACGCTTTTAGCCACGGAATTTATTCAGGAAGGGCGCCAGAGATATCCTGAAGAACTTGACCTGATATTTGCTGAAGCAAACATTCATATCTTTACAGGAGATATTGACCAGGCCAGGGAGATTCTTGATCTTGCCATTCAAAAAGATCCGGAGAATCCCTATTTGTATTTTGCCTTTGGAGCAAACTACGACAGGATGTCTCAAGATACAACCTACACGGCAGAGGAGAGGGCTTTTGCATTTGAGGAGGCGATAAAGGCTTATGAAAATGCCATAGAACTGAATCCAGATTATTTTGATGCTGTCTACAATTTGGGAGTTCTTTTCTTCAACCGCGGACTCAGAATTTATGAACTGGCCGAAGAAAGGTTGCGTGAAACCCATGATTTTGAACGTTACCAGGAAGATGAGAAAGAATTCAAAGAGGCCTGGCTAGAAGCCCAGCCATTCCTTGAAGAAGCAAAATCAATGCTTGAAATGGATGACCCCAATATGGAAATTGTGGTTATCTCGCTTGTTGAACTCTATGCCAGAACGGAACAGCCTGATAAACTGGACGAGATCTTGCCGCTTTACAGAAAATACTACGGCGAACCAGAAGAAGATTAGTAATCACCATATCAAAAGAAACAGGGGAGTCCGTTAATGATTCCCCTGTTTCTATATAATTACTACTTAACATAATATTAATTATATAACTTTTATTTGGGATCTATTTTTCGATAATCTGGCCGCCGCTTGATGTATTCCAGCTTTTATGACCAGGATTTCCATGATAATTGATCAATCCGCCACTGCTGGCATTTGCGGTTAGACTCTCACTAACAAATACGGTAACTTCAGCACCGCTTTTACTTGTAGCTTCGCAGGCTAATGCAGTGAGTTGGCTTGCGTCAATAATTGCTCCGGTTGTCCCCTCAACAGAAAATTTATTTGTTCTTCCGGACAGGTTGGAAAATGACCCCGATTTTAATGTGACATTCAGTTCATCATAAAACAATGAAAGTACACTTCGTGCACCTGAACCTAGTTCTTTCGTTAAGACTTCCCCATGCAGGTCATCCGTTGAAAAAAAATGGCTTCCGGCAGTGCCTTCAATATGGTATAAATCCTGAAATTGGACATACAGGTTAATGTATGATTGACTGCGTACCGGTTCTGTTAGTCTGATCCGTAATTGTCCCCTGCTTACCCTGGTTTCAATAAATTCGATTAAATTATCATCCGCCTCTATCTTAACTTTATGATTATCAGACTGTTCAAGATGAATAACCAGATTGCCACGAGCTTCAATTTCAGTAAAATCTGTAAGGGTTCTTTCCTCAGTAACAATGTGACCGCTGCCTTTATGGGCCTCCCTGGATAATTCTATCCTGAGGGTAATAAAAACCGCGATTATTGCAAGAAATAGTATTCCGAGGGCCGTTAAAAGAATTTTATTCACAGTTTTCATAATTATATTTGTTTAATTTTTAAACTCATTATACTCTTTTTCCAAATCTTTTGTATTCATTTTTAACATATCCATGGTTTGGAATACCTTTGGAAGGTCCTCCTGAATGAAGATATCTTTCTTAAACTCCATGGTTTTGGTAAATCCATTTTCAGCAACGAAATAACCTATTCCCCTGCGGTTAAAGATAATACCTTTATCCTGCAAGAAGTTATAGGTCCGGAATGCCGTATTTGGGTTTACTTCCAGCTGAACCGCAATGTCCCTGATCGAGGGGATCTTCTCCCCTTCCTTCCATTGCTTATTAAGAATGCGCTCACAGAAATAATCTGCAATTTGCAGATATATAGCTTGTTTGTCATTGAATTCCATAATTACACCTGTCTTTCTTTTAAAGTGAACCACGTTGTAACGAGAAAAAACGGAAGCATCAGATAGTTATAGAAAAAGTTTGCTGCCATGGGTATCCAGCGAACGGCAACCGGGTCAACGTTTAAGGCTGCTTCTTCCGATGCGAGCATTTCAGCCAAATGTGAAAGGAAAAGCCATCCCAACAGTCCCGAGACTATCATAAAGGCCACAAAAAACACAAAAAGTACCAACAAGGTCTTCAGAAAATTATATTTACGGAAATAGGCTGCTCCCAGAAGAAAAACCGACTGTGTGACCAGATAGGTTTTAAAAGCATTGACATAATTTCCACTGAAAAGGTTTGCAAAGGGAGAAAAATCGAATGTAAGGTTCATGATCAGGTTCGCCAGGAATATGATCAGGAAAATCATCAGCAATGCAAACAAGGGAAACAGTATGCCTGTCAGCAACCAGGCTGATGCCAGGCGTTCCGTAACAGAAACAGGCAGTGTCAGGTAATGGGTTGCTTTCCTTGGTTCATTCAATTCACTGAAAATACTGCTGGTGAAAATGTAACCACCTAAAAACATAATGGTTAAATAGGTGGGTGTTAGCATTGCAAGACTACCGGGCTGGAAATTTGCAACAAGCAGGGAAATGACAAGCATTACCCCAGACAAGGCGCCAAAAGCAATCATCCAGCCTGTAAGGTTCGAAAACAGATGTCTGCGTGTTAGCAGATATAGCCGGTTTATATTAAAAATATTACTCTTTTCCATAAAATCACTTTTTAAATTCGTTATTAAAACCATTCACATTGGCTACCACACCGTTAAATAAAAGCTCGATATCAATCCTGCTGTCTTTTTCCTCCAGATTCGGTGTAATGACAGCATAACCTCCTATGCCCTCTTCTTGGTAAAGTGGCTGCATGTTCTCCTTAATATCCATCAGGGTATCAAAATGCAGCACAGAGGCAATACGCTCAATGTTCTGATTGAAGATAATCTTCCCTTCATCAATGATGATAATGGGGTCAATCAGGTTTTGAAGGTCACGGACCTGATGTGTGGAGATTACAACGCATTGATCTTCATTAACAGATGCGGCAATCACTTTTCTAAACTGGCTCTTTGAAGGGATGTCAAGCCCGTTGGTCGGTTCATCCATCAACAACAACCTTGCAGAAGTGGCAAGTCCAAAAGCGAGCAAAAATTTCTTTCTTTGTCCGAAAGACAATTGGTGCAACCTGTTATGCGGCTCCAGCTGAAACTCCTTCAGCAACCAGGCGAGCTTACTGTGATCAAAACGCTTGTAAAAAGGGGCATGAAGCATTACAAAACGATCAATCCGTATTGAAGGTAAATGATATTCCTCAGGAATAAAACAAATATCCTCCAAACATTCGGGTACACGATCCTTTGATTGGTGTCCGTGAACAAGGCAACGGCCTTTATCCGAAAATACCAGACCACTGATTACTTTCAGCAAAGTGGTCTTACCTGCACCGTTCTTACCTAGCAAACCATATACGTTGCCCGGCTTAAGGTCCAGATCCAAATGGTTAAACAAAGTCTTTTTCTTTGAATAACCAAAACATAATTCTTGAATGTCAACCATAAATTAAATGTTTTAGTGTTCTACATATCTAATACACTGCAAATGTAATACACTTTTTTTAATTTCAAAATATTTTTCAATTTTTTTTAGTTTGAGATGCAGGTCATGCAATGCAGTTGATTTGTTTATTCGTTGAATCGTTTATTTGTTGAATTCCCAGCTCCCAGTTTCCAGCTCCCAGTTTCACTTTTCACTGTTAACTGCTCATTTTCATATCTTTAACATTTTTTAACTCCAAATTATATTTGTATATCTTTATAGATTCTATTTTTGCCTATCAAATTAAAATAACCTTATAAAAAACAAACATGGACATCAAGGAGCTGAATGAACGCATTCAAAAGGAGAGCATCTTTGTTACACAACTTACAGAAGAGATGCAAAAAGTGATTGTTGGACAGAAAGGTATGGTTGACAGGCTGATTGTTGGTTTGCTTGCCAATGGGCATATTTTACTCGAAGGGGTGCCCGGGCTGGCTAAAACACTTGCGATAAAATCACTTGCACAGGCAATAAAAGCCCGTTTCAGCCGCATACAGTTCACACCTGACCTGCTGCCTGCCGACCTTATTGGAACCATGATCTACAGCCAGAAAACGGAAGAATTCGTGGTTCGCAAAGGACCTGTTTTTGCAAACTTCATCCTTGCCGATGAGATTAACCGTGCACCGGCAAAGGTTCAGAGTGCACTACTGGAAGCCATGCAGGAGCGCCAGGTTACCATTGGTGATCACTCATTCATACTGGATGAACCTTTTCTGGTATTGGCAACCGAAAACCCGCTGGAACAGGAAGGGACCTATCCCCTGCCGGAAGCCCAGGTTGACCGGTTTATGATGAAGGTGATCATCGGATATCCATCAAAAGAGGAGGAAAAAGAGATATTAAGGCAAAATATGCTGCAGCAGTTTCCAACCACTAATGCGGTAATTGAACCTGCCCGGATCATTAATGCCAGAAATGTGGTTCGCGATGTATACATTGATGAAAAAATCGAAAATTATATCACCGACATTGTTTTTGCAACCCGATTTCCGGAAGAATACAAGCTGAGCAGACTGAAACCGCTGATCAGTTACGGAGGGTCACCCAGGGCCAGCATCAATATGGCTTTGGCTTCAAAAGCTTTTGCTTTCATCCAGCAAAGGGGTTATGTGATTCCTGAAGATATCAGGGCAATATGCCACGATGTGCTTCGACACCGCATAGGTCTGACCTATGAAGCAGAAGCTGAAAACATCTCATCAGAAGAGATTATCAATGACATTCTGAATGTCGTTGAGGTTCCTTAATATCATTGTACCAGTTTGCATCCATAATTCATTCAAATGCTTCATTCCACATACGCTATGTGACATGGAAACCACGGAACTCATAAAAAAAGTACGCAAGATAGAGATCAAGACACGGGGCATCTCCAGCCAATTGTTTTCCGGTCATTACCACAGTGCCTTCAAAGGTCGTGGCATGGCATTTACTGAGGTCAGGGAGTATTATTATGGTGATGATATAAGAAACATTGACTGGAACGTTACCGCACGTTTTAACCATCCTTACGTGAAGGTTTTTGAGGAAGAGCGGGAAATGACGGTGATGCTCCTGATTGATGTGAGCGGTTCCAACGATTTTGGTGCAACCGGACGGATCAAAGAACAAATTATCACTGAAATTGCGGGTGTCCTGGCATTTTCTGCAATAAGCAACAATGATAAGGTCGGCGTGATTTTCTTCAGCGATCGCATAGAGAAGTTCATTCCGCCAAAAAAGGGAACTGCGCATATTTTAAGGATCATCAGGGAATTGATCAACTTCAGGCCGGAAAGTCGCGCAACCGACCTCTCAGCTGCACTAAAGTATTTTCGCAATGTGATCAAAAAAAGATCAATTGCATTCCTGATATCAGATTATCAAGATGATAATTACACAGATGCCTTGAATATAGTAGCACGTAAACACGATCTGATCTGTATCCAGGTGTACGACAGACGGGAAAAAACCATCCCTCCGATTGGCATACTGAAATTTCGGGATGCAGAAACCGGACAAGCTTACTGGATCAACACATCTGATAAAAATATCAGAAAACAGATAGGGTTATACAATCAGAAACAAGATAGATATTTGCGCGAGGCCTTTGCCCGTGCCGGAGTCGACAGTGTTATCATACCAACAGATAAAGATTATATTCCTCCATTAATGAGGTTGTTCAGAAAACGAAGTCATTAAAACAGATCCGATTATTCGTTAAAACACATATGAGCCCAACAATAATACATATCTCACTTTTACTGCTTACCCTGGCTTTTGCTCCGTTAAATGTTCCCGGTAACGGGGATGTTGAAGCAAACATTCAGCTCCGGCCGCAGGAGGTCCTGATTGGTCAGCCTGCTGACTTACAAATAACTGTAACTATCCCTGTTGACGGCTTGTTGATCTGGCCCGGACAAGAGCAACTGGAAGCACAAAATATTGAGATCCTTCGTTTTGGTGTGATTGATACCCTTGAGCATATTGATGAAAAGATCACCATGCAGCAAAAACATCGCATTACTGCATGGGAAGAAGGCTATATTCCCATTCCGCCGCTTGAATTTACTTTCATTTCAGAAAAAGACACCATCATATTTGAAAGCAAAGCACAGCTTTTCGAAGTAAAGGGCGTTGAGGTTGACATACAGGAGGCAATCAGAGACATCAAACCGCTTTTTACTTTCCCCTGGACCTTTCGTGAAATCTTGCCTTACATACTGGTTACCGTTGGCGTTTTGCTGATTATTCTTTTACTTTTTCTGTTTTTGAAAAACAGAAAAAAGCCTGTTGAAGAATCTACAATTTGGGAAAAACCGGAAGTACCGGCACACATTGCAGCCATTTCCAGTCTGGAAACGCTCAGGCGAAAAGAGTTGTGGCAAAAAGGGGAAATAAAGGCCTTTCACAGTGAATTAACGGCCATACTCAGGAAGTATCTTTATAAACGTTTCCACCTGGATGCCATAGAAATGACAACAGGTGAAATTTTGCATTATCTTCCGGAGCATATTGAAGACAAAGAGCTTCAAAGCGAATTTAAATTGATTTTTGAACTTGCCGACATGGTAAAGTTTGCAAAATTTAAGCCGGATGATCAGGAGCATGAACGGATGCTCGAAAAAGCACTCGTATTTGTTAAAAACACTACTGTTATTGTAAACAACAAAGAATGAATTGGTTAACCGACATAGAGTTTGCCAGGCAGGAGTTGCTGTGGTTACTTGTTACCATACCCATGTTTGTGATCTGGTACATTCGGAAACACAGGGATATTTCGCCTGACATAAGGTTTGTACACTCCGGGTTTGTAAAAAATGTAAGAAAAAGCTTTCGATTGCAACTCCTTCATTTTCCATTCGTGTTGCGAATGCTCGCACTTATAATTCTCATATTAGCACTTGCCAGACCTCAAAACATTTCAATTACAAGAGACGTTAGCATTGAGGGCATTGACATCATGATCACGTTGGATATTTCGGGATCGATGCTTGCAGAAGACTTCAGGCCAAATCGCATGGAGGCTGCAAAAAGGACAGCGCTCGACTTCATTGACATGCGTCCGAACGACCGGATCGGGATGACGGTCTTTAGTGGACAGAGCTTCACCATGGTGCCATTAACTACCGATCATGCCATGCTGAAACATTTGGCTGCAAATATTCGTACCGGTATGGTTGAGGATGGCACCGCCATAGGCGATGGCCTGGCAACCGCTGTTAACCGCTTACGCGACAGCGACGCTATAAGCCGTGTGATCATTTTGCTCACCGATGGCATCAATAACAGGGGAGTCATTGATCCACTGACAGCAGCAGAGATCGCTGAGCTTTATGATATCAGGGTTTATACAATTGGGGTCGGAAGCAGCGAACCTGTCCCCTACCCGTTTCAAACTCCTTACGGAGTCAGGTATCAGGATGTGGAGATCCCCGTTGATGAAGAACTTTTAAAACAAATTGCAGATATAACAGGGGGGCAATATTTCTGGGCTGATCGGTATGATGCCCTGGAGCAGGTTTATGAAGATGTTGATCAATTGGAAAGAACAAAAATTGATGTGACCGAGTTTACACATCATCAGGATGAGTTTTTGCCACTTCTGATTCTGGCGTTGATTTTTATCAGTTTAGAAGCATTGCTCAGACAAACATGGCTAAGAACAATACCATAAGGCAATATGATACGTTTTGAACATCCGGAGTTGTTTTATTTGTTTCTGCTGATACCGATACTTGTATTTGTATTTCTGATCAGCAGGTATTTGCGAAGGCGTAGCCTCAAGGCGTTCGGGCAAGAAGCGCTTATCCGGTCAATGAGTCCGTTCTTATCGGACAAACGACCCTATGTCAAATTATTGCTTATTCTGACTGCTGTATCATCGGTCATCATGGCCACGGTAAACCCTCAAACCGGTAGCCGGATGGAGGAGCTTCGTGTGGAAGGTGCAGATATCATTGTTGCACTGGATGTAAGTCGAAGCATGCTTGCACAGGATGTACGCCCAAACCGGATTGAACGGGCCAAGCAGGCGGTAAACAGACTGATAGACAGGTTGGAACAAGACCGCATTGGCATCGTCCTTTTTGCAGGCTCAGCGCAATCCCAGGTTCCGCTGACATCAGATCATAACGCAGCCAAGATGATTCTCAGAACCGCAAATATTAATAGCGTTTCGGTACAGGGTACCGCCATAGAGCTTGCCATTGAGCGGGCTATACTTGCTTTTCAGGATGATCAGCTCCACAACAAAACCATTATTATCATCAGCGACGGAGAAAGTCATGAAGATGCACCTCTGCAGGCCGCTCAGCGAGCAGCAGAAAAGGGGATTGTTATCCACACCATCGGCATAGGTAGCCGAACGGGAGCACCCATTCCCATTGAGGGAAACGGGCAAATAACCGGTTATTTGCGCGATCGGGACGGCAATACGGTGATCACCAGATATAATGAACAGATGCTTAGGGAAATAGCTGAAACGACCGGGGGTGTGTTCCGACACGGAGGTGGTGCAGATTTAGGACTCGATGAAATACTGGACCAGATCCGGGCGTTGGAACAAGAGGAGTTCGATACTTTCATGTTCGCAGAATATGAGAGCAGGTACCAGATTTTTGTTATACTGGCACTTCTTTTACTGGCAATCGAAATCATTGTATTGGAAAGGAAAAACAGATATCTTTTAAAAATCACCCTTTTTGGTTCACCGGAAGTTAAAGAAGTACCATCAGAAATCAATTAAACTTATTATTAAAGTAAAATATCATATTAAAAAGATGATCAGAGCTTTAATCCTTACCATAATTAATTTAACAGTGTTTGTTTCGCTCGCGTTTGGCGGACAAGACCTCCAGCTGTTGCGGCAGGGTAATAAGCTTTTCGAAAGCGGAGATTTTGTTGGTGCGGAACAGAGCTACCGCCAGGCGTTGGAAATAAATTCCGATAATCCAAAGGCCTGGCACAATCTTGGCAACGCTTTATATAAACAAGGACGTCTGGAGGAAGCCCGCGAAATTTTCACCCAGCTCGCACAAGAAGGTTCTGCCTCTGATGACCTTCGTGCAGCGGGATGGCACAACCTCGGCAATACGCTGCTCGGTAGCGGCCAAATTCCTGAAAGTGTGGATGCCTTTAAAGAAGCATTGCGACTGGCTCCCGATGATGATGACACAAGGTACAACCTGGCCTATGCCCTCAATCTGCTGGAGGATCCACCACCAGACACATCGGATCGGGATGGTGAAGGTGATGATGAAGATGACCAGCAAGACCAGGAGCAAGGACCCGATAATGATGATGGAGATGATGATCAAGAGGATGATGCGTCGCCGGAAATTCAACCGGACATGGGAGATGACCAGCTGGCAGAACGTCCTGACCAATTGTCTCCCCAGGAGGCAGAACGCATTTTGGAAGCGTTAAGACAGCAGGAACAAAATATCCAGGAAGAGATCAACCGGGAAGAACAAACCCTTGAACCTGTCAGATCGCAAAGGGAGTGGTAAACAGCTAAAGCAAGGACGATGAAGAAGCTACTGCATTTTTTCCTGACTATCATTCTACTTTATCCTGCAACGCTTGTTGCCGATGGAATAGAAGTATCTGTTTCAGGACCGTCTGAAACATCGGTCGGCGAAAGTTTCAGGGTTGTTTATACCGTAAATGCCAGACCGGATCAGTTTCAGGCACCATCTTTTGAACCTTTCCGGATTCGTTCGGGCCCGAGTCAATCAACAAGCTCTTCTACCCAGATCATCAACAACAGGATCACGACATCTGTTTCCATCAGTTATACGTATGTCCTTGAAGCTACGTCTGAAGGTGGTTTTTCGATTGATGGAGCACGGGTCAGGGTTGACGGAACAACCTACGAAAGCGACATCCTGAACATTAAAGTGAATCCGCGCGGCACAACACCGCAACAACCGGACACCCGCCGCGAAGAAGACAGTGAGGCGGCAACCCCCGGCAGCGATGACATTTTTATTCGCGCAGAAGTTAACAACGAAGCGCCTTATCGTGGTGAGCAAGTAATCGTTACCTACAAGCTCTATACCCGCCTTGATATCACCAATTACAATATCGACCGTCTTCCTTCATTTCATGGTTTCTGGTCAGAAGACATTACCGGGCAGCAACCTCGTATTGACAATGAAGTGGTCAATGGCATCAATTACCGTGTTGCGGAAATTCGTTGCGTTGCAATATTTCCGCAACGATCAGGTGCGCTTAACATTGATCCCATGACGGTTGAAATGGGAGTGCGAGTGCGACGACCTGCTCAGCAAAGGAGGGGCAGCCTGTTTGATGAGTTTTTTGGAGGAAGCCGCTTCGATGGTTTTCAGACCATTCAACATCGGGTAAATTCTAATTCCATATCGTTGGAAGTTAAACCCCTGCCAACGGAAAACAGACCGGCAAGCTTTACAGGCCTGGTTGGCAGTTTTGATCTTGAAGCACAACTCCGGCCATTGGAACTGGAGGTGAATGATGCGACAAACCTCACCCTTACCATAAGTGGAAGAGGGAACATCAGGATGGTTGAAGAACCCATAATTGTTTTTCCGTCAACGCTGGAGGTTTTTGATGCCCGGATTGATGATGCCGTGAGAAGAGACCGTAATGGCATACGCGGCAACCGGACGTTTGACTACCTGATCATACCAAGATCAGGTGGAACGATCACCATACCGGAGATTGGTTTTAGCTATTTTGATCCGGAGCAAAACAGATACATCACACGTTCTTCGGGTCCTTTTGAACTGATTGTCAGTGGTGGCGAATATGTTAACGGCCAACTGATACGGCAAGAGGATATCTCGCTCC
>SKTA01000168.1 GCA_007122745.1 Bacteroidales bacterium | reverse complement strand
GGCAAATTTCATCACCTTGAAGGTGAAAAAAGGCATATTTTCCAGTTCTTCATCCGTAAGTTTTTGCATGGCTTTGAGGGCAAGAGGCCCCTGAACCGCCAGCTGGGAGATTTCATCAGAAGCGTTGGTCAGTTTGGCACCAAACCGCTCGTTCTGCTTGTTGATCCATTCCCAATCCTTGTTAATGTTAGCAGCGTTGACAACCAGCAGGAATTTTTCCTCAGTAAAACGATATATAAGAAAATCATCCACTATACCCCCTTTATCATTTGGGAAACAGGTATACTGGATTTTTCCGTCGGTGAGTACGGAGGCATCGTTAGAGCTGACCCACTGTATCAGGTCAAGTGCCTTGGGGCCTTCCACCCAGAATTCGCCCATGTGCGACACGTCGAAAACACCCAGGGCGTTTCTAACCGTTTCATGTTCTGTAATAACGCCTTCAAACTGAACCGGCATGTAAAATCCGGCAAACGGCACCATCTTGGCACCCATTGCTTCGTGCTTTTCCTTAAAAACAGTGGTTTTCATAACGCTTTTCTTTTTCTTAGGGCCCTGCAGGCTATGTTTTTTTAACTTTTGCTTGCAAAAGTAACAAAATATTGTCACGAATGGTTCAGCCCATTCAATGCGTATCATCGCGAATTGGTGTTGTTGAATCTGATTGTGTGTAAGCTGGCAAACAAGTTACGATAAAAATAAACAGGGGGAAGTTTGACACAACCCCCTGTTAAAAAATTGCTTAAATGATTTTGTTATGTAAGGAGTCACTCCCTGTTTTCAATGAAGTTAACAAGCTCAAACTGGGGCGGATCTCCCGGTGCCGTGCAAATGTACTCGGCTTGCGGGAAGCGGCGCACCCAGTTGTCGGCAAAGGTTTCAAAGCCAACAAAGAAGTGCACATCGATTCCTCCCAGCTGCGGCTGGGCATCCGGAAACTTGTGCTGAAGCAGGTAGATAAGTCCTTCTTCAATGATTCGTCTTATCATTTCATCCATTACTGCTTCAGGTCCTTCGTTCTCATAGATTTCGCCAAGTGCTGCATCGGCATATTCACCAGATTCCAATACGTCAAGTCTTCGGCCGATGATCCTTATGTCAAAATTGTTATAAAATACACTTGCACCGTAGTAATAACCAAAATCAGCGTATGCGAACTCCTGTTGGCCAACGGGGTCAATTTCTACAAGGTAGATAAAGTCATCCCTGCCCAGATCAAATATCACTGTCGGGTCAAACGCCCATCCTTCCTCATCAAAAATATATTGCTCACTTCTTTCTTCCACATAAGGAACGGATTCCCAAATTATGCCATCGAATACATATTTATCGATGCGGTTCCTTGTCATTGAGCCATCGTGATACCTGTATTTTACTACTTGTTCGGCGTTGATGGGGGCGAAAGGAAATTTGTTTTTCAGGAAAACCGGCAAATAATTTTCCGGCGGATTATCTTCGCTGAAGTTGCCAAATTGTGCTATGCTGCCGCCAAAGGGTTCATAGTCTTCAGCAACAAGCTCGTAGCCAATGTATGGAATGTTTTCTCTTGTTTCATGGTGCAACCATGCTTCGCCGTCGAACTGATAGGTGTCTTCGTTTTGGTATGTCAGACCTGGCTCGGTAAAGTTATAAATGATAACCATTTCATCACCCTCCTCAGCGTCACCATACATACGATCCAGCCAGTCGGGCAAGTTTTCATAGGCAGGGTTATTGGGAGTAAATGTATTATCCACACCCATGAAGCTGTATTCTTCTTCCGTTAGCACATATCCGAAACCTGCGTCCCACCAGTCGGGATGCAGGAGGAAGTGGTTGAAAGTGACCATGGCACTGCTTCCAAGGTTAAGTGTTACAAACCGGCTGGCAAGGATTTCCGGCACGTAATCCATTGCGGGCATTGTATCATTAAATGCCTTATAATCTGCAATGAAGCCATCGAACCTGTTGTAATCAGCATCTTCGAGTGTGAATTCAATGTTTTCACTATACGGTTCCACGGCTGCATCCATTTTTTCATAAAGGTCAAAATTTGGATCACATGCAGTGAGCAGCACAATTACGGCCATGGTAACTGAATAAATAAAGCTTTTTTTGTTTTTCATTTCTATAAAAGATTATGATTCATACAAATCGGTTTTAGTGCCAGCCTGTTGTCAGAACCTGATGCGCAGGGATGTTGTCCATGACCGGCCCCATCCATAGTAAACCAGGGCTGTATTATGATCGAATGACCGGCCATCTGTCGCATCCCTGATGGCTTCCGTATTGAACACATTGTTGATATTCCCTATCAGCGTGGCATTGAGGCCGGCAATTTTGAAACGATACCTCAGCCCAAAGTCAAAGAGCTGGTATGAAGGCATTTGCCATGAGTCGGTGCCCCTTGTATCGAGGTCGCCGCGGTCTTCCACATTGAAGTTTGCAAAAAGCCTGTCGAAATGATTGCCATCAAAGCTGAGGCGAAGATTTGGCAGCACTTCGTAGCTAACTCCAATAGCAGCCGTAGTCTGTGCTGAATTACCCACTTTGAGTCCACTGGCATACACTTCTATGCTATCAATAAACACCTGGTTCTCGTCATAAATTTCGGCAATAAGGTCATCCTGCCAGTGCCAGTCACCTATTGAGAACATGCCCCTGATCTCGAGTTTTGCGCCAGGCTTGAGGGTAAAATCTATTTCAACTCCCTGATGCAAGGCATCTAAACCGGTAATGTTTGCTATGACGCCCTGTCCAAGGTTCCTGACAAGCGCCTTATCCAGCCATTCGGTGCGGTATAAAATGATATTGGCAGCTATAATGGGTGTCCTTAAACCATATCCTACTTCTGTGGAGAATACCCTTTCGTGTTGTACGCCAATGTTTGGAACATTTGTAAACCCTACATAAGCAAATCTGAAGAAGGGTGCACGTGTAAAGTAGCCGAGATTGGCAAAAACATTATGATAATCAGTGATGTTATAATTGGCACCACCTTTGAGGCTCCATGCAAGGAAGTTCTGCCAATCGCCCCGTTGGGGAGTCATGGCCCTTCTGTTCACTATGTCGTAATAAAGTTCCATGTATTCTTGATGTAATTCCTCGTCACCCTGTGCCAATGCGTTTCCGGCCTGTTCTTTATATCCGTCTGCTTCTTCCTGGAGGGCAATACGGGTGGGTGAGTCATCGTCGTAGTAAAGGAAATAGTCGGTACGGCGATAGCTGGTGTTTGAGAACGATGCTGACAAAAATGCTGAATAATCGTCTGTTGTGTATTCAGCCTGCCCAAAGATACCTGCCCAGGCAACTTCTCCGAGGTCGTGGTAACCAATTTTATCTCCTTTTATCAATCGCTCAGAACGTGGCCTGTTTATATCATTGAAATCCTGGTAATGGCTTCCACCCAGCAGCTTGGTAATGTCCTGGTAATGGTAGCCCCGGTAATACCT
>SKTA01000045.1 GCA_007122745.1 Bacteroidales bacterium | reverse complement strand
TTTGAACCTGTTGAGGGCACGGTGGAAATTGTGGATGAAGATGTGATTGTTGAAGTAATTATATATATTGGTGTTGGAACCAATGATTTATCAAAGCAAATGTTTCAGGTATATCCCAATCCGTTTTCTGACAACCTTAATGTAAAGGGAGACCTTGTGATTGATGAATACAGATTGCTGGATCTTTCCGGTCAGCTGGTTCGTCAAAAGAGTCTTGAACCCAATCACCGTGAAATCAGCATAAACACTTCAGACCTGCAGCCCGGAAATTACATCCTCAGGATTTACGCTGAAGGAAAGTGGTACTCCGTTTCCGTGATTCGCGTTAAGCAATAGGCGTTAAGCGTTTAGCATTCTAGTTTTCGCGCATCACATAATCATCATACTCCAATTCAAAACGCAACTTGTGTTTTGATTCTTCAACAGCCAGTGCCTGAAAAACCTTTTTCAGCTCTGGCTGTTCTGTACGCTCAGAAAGCTTTGAATAGAGTTTGAAGGCAGCTTTTTCCCGTTTCATGGCAAGCACCAGGGCATCGGCATATTCCATGTCGGCAGAGGCTTTTGTGGTTACAACGTAGTCTGAAATTTTCAGATCGTTAACCTTTTCAACCTCCATGTCAAAAAGTTGTTCATCCTTGATCTTCTGAAGGCGGGCTTTGTGGCCCACCTCCTCTTGTGCAAACTGAAGAAAAACGGTTTTCATTTCATCGTTTTGCATCTTTTCTGCCAATGCCGTATAAAAATCAACGGCCTCCTGTTCAGATTTCATAGCAAAATCAAGAACTTCATCTATAGAGCTGAATGTTTTCATAATTGGATTGTTTTCAGTTATTTCTTAAATGCTTCATTCCACTGGTTTTCGAATTTTTTTTCAAGATGATCACATCCATATTGGAAACGTGGATTATTACCTTCTTCAGTAGTATTTTTAAGGACAAACGGACTGTCACTGCCATTATTTTTTCCCATGATGGATGCTGCTTCCAGCAATACGTCAGCAGGACTCGCATGGTCAGCTTTCATGCCGAATGTATTTAACAGCATGTTGAGTTGTTCAAATGCATTGCACTCAATCGGACTGCCATGTGCTGCATCAAACTGTTGAATGAATCTTTGTGTGTTGGTAAAGCTACCTCCTGTTTCAAAATGAACCGATGAAGGCAGTATCAGGTTGGCCTCCTTCGCTGTTTCGCTGATGAAAAAGTCCTGAACCATTACAAAATCGACTTTGCTAAGCAAATTTTTGATTTTTTGACTATCCTTCGCGCATCCAAGCGGGTCTTCTCCAAAAATAAACAGGTTTTTGATCTTCCCCGACTCCATCTCTTTTTCAAGGTCATTACCAACCTTTTCACTCAACCGGTCCACACCCCATGTTTCTTTAAGGGCTTCGATTGTTGTGACTTCAGAAACGATCGCGCCCCCCACAGTTGTAGAGGTGAATGCTCCCATATCTGCCAATCCCCTGGAATTGTTTTTTTGCTTCAAACCAATCAGTCCGGAAGCCGATTTTCCTGCCTTGCCGGTGATATGGCAGAGGTTGTGCAGCTCTTTCATGGTTGAATCTGAGAGGTCTTTTTCAGCATAAAGCAAAACCGCATGTGCTTCCCTGTTAAAATCATCGGCAAACCGGGCAATTTGCCCCGGTGTTATTCCTGCTTGTTTACAAAGGCCGTCAAAATTCTCCTCCAGCACTGCTGTCCGGTAATTTTCAAAATCATTGCAGTGGTCATCAATAAAGACCCTGTTTTCCATTTTGTTTGACAAAACATAATGGATGGCAGCCTTAATAAGATGGTATGTGGATGCAATTCGGGTTGTGGCAGTTGCTCTTTGTGCCATTTCGCTGTTATCCCTTGTTGTGATAAGCTCAATGGGCGTATTGTTTCTGTAATGCGCGTTAAAGGCATAAAAGCCGGCTACGCCATGATCCCGGTTCAGTTCGCTGTCCAGCACATATATCCGTTTGGCTTGATCCAACTGTTCCAGTGGGATCTTGCTATCGATTTGGTGCAAGAGGGTTTCATCCCTGCCCAGATTATGGAAGCTGGCTATGTTATTTGTCTTCACACCGGCCCGTGCCAGCTTCTGGATCAGGTAGATCTCCTCATTTGACAGGCGTGCACCGGCAAAGAAGGCATTCTGGTCAGGTTCAAGCTGTTTGATCTTGTCATGAATGATCTTTACAGCCTCATCAAAACCGATCTCCTTGAAAGATCCGTTTTCCTTAAGTAAGGGCTTAGTAATCCTGTTTTTGTCGTTCAGGTAGTGATAGCCAAATTTAGCAAAACGGCAAATGGTTCCATCCTTGTTGATAAGGCCGTTTTTACCTGTTGTGCGCGCAAAGAAACCGTTTTTGTGATGTAAACTGATCTTGCAACCGATGGAGCAATAGTTACAAACTGTTTCAATTTCCTCCATCTGAACGGGCATTGTCTTAAACGGCACATTTTCGGTAATGGCTCCGGTGGGACAGGTGTCGATGCAAAGGCCGCAGGAGTCACAATTGGTTTTTTGCAACGGGCCGTCCATGCTGGGGGCGACATACGTGTCAAAACCACGGTTTACCAATCCGAGGGCATTGGCACCGTTCATCTCACTGCAGATACGCACACAGCGGCTGCAGAGGATGCATTTGTTGTTGTCAATTTCTACAAACGGATGCTGAAAATCAACGGCATGTTTTTTATAATCTCCGCCAAAACGTTTTTGCTCGGCCTGGTATTCCTGTGCATATTTTTTCAGGTCGCAGGTTTTCAGCTCGGAGCAACCGCATTCCAGACATCTGGCAGTCTCCATCATAGCTGCTTGCTCGGTATATCCCAGCTCCACTTCATCAAAGTTGCTGCGCGCTTTTGGATCCAGGGTTGGCATCTCTTCACGTTGCTGTGCGAGGAACATTTCATCATAATCCACTTTATCCTGTTTCTCGAAGTTTTCTTTTTTACTTAGAAACTCTACGGGTGCAGGTTTTATCTCTTTCCCTTTCAGATAGTGGTCACAGCTTTCTGCAGCTATTTTGCCCTGAGCAATCGCTTCGATCAGTGTTGCGGGGCCTGTCACACCATCACCGCAGGCAAACACATTTTTTATGGAGGTTTGCAGCGTTCCTGTTGTCGCATCAATATCTCCCCATCTGTTGAGCTTGAGTGGCTCACCGGCATGCTCGCTGATATCATCCATAAAGTTGACCACGGTTTTTTGTCCGATGGCCGCCAGGATGTAATCCAGCTCCACATCAAACTCCGAACCTTCAATCTTAACCGGTCGCCTTCTGCCGGAGGCATCAGGTTCACCCAGTTCCATCCGGATACAGGTCAGGGATTTCAATTTGCCGTCTTCGTCTTTATTGACAAGCGCCGGGGCGGTCAGAAACATATAGTTGATCCCTTCCAGCTTCGATTCATGGATCTCTATCGGGTTGGCCGGCATCTCCTTCTCGGTGC
>SKTA01000256.1 GCA_007122745.1 Bacteroidales bacterium | reverse complement strand
TTTGCTGTCCCAACTCATTCAGGTTTCTACCAATATCTATTATTAGAAATTGACAGGTTTTGCTTTCTGTCTCTTGTCTTCCCAATACCTCAAAGATCTTTTCCCAAATCACCAACCTCAAATTCCTTTTCTCCGCCTTTGGGAGGGCAAAGATACATATTATTTTTTTTCAAAAAACATGTTTTTTGAAAAAAAGTTTAGAAGTTTAGTTGTTTAGTTGTTTAGAGAATTGCAGGTGAGTGGTTTAGGGTTAATCGGCAATCGATAATCGGCAATCGATAATCTTATTTCGTATTTTTGCAAAAAAATTATCATATGCGAATGAACATCATAATCAAGTGGGTTTTGTTGTTGGTTATTGCCAACATCTTTATTCTTGGCAACAATCATCTGCTTGCCTCCCAGGAAACAGAAGCTGCAGACACATTACAAACCAAGGACAGGTTATTGCCTGACGGGGCAAGTGACACAATGCCGGAGGTCCTTAATTCAAAGTCGTTCAATATTAAAACAAATACATTCGAAACAGAAATCGGCACAGATACAATTACAAAGGAAACTTCTGAGCAAACATATGATCAAGGTCCAGACAACACCATTAAGGATGTTTCACTGCGTATTGAAGACATTGAATATTTCTTTTCGCGAGACGGATTAAGTTACAATGATGAGCCACATCTGTTCTTCAGGATCAGTAAGGGGAATCCGGTTGCTGAAATCAGAGTGTACCCGCTTGTTGAACAGACTCCAATAAAAAACCTGCAATTGCTTCCCTCTTCTGACTTTGCCCTGATCGACAGCCTGGTGTTTGTGAACAACGACCACTACCGGGCAAGGGTTCGTTTTGCAGACCTCATGGAAACATCTTTTCCAAGCCTGATATTCAGCTATATCAACGAACACGGCGTTAGTATCAATCATGAAATACAACTTTTCCCCTATTTTATAACAACCCTTTTCCCGGAAGAGGAGGTTGTCGAATTGTTTCAGGGTGAAGAAAAGAGCATCGATATTCCTGGAAATAATGTATTCAACTTATATATAGACGGACTGTGGCATGAAAAAGGGCCTCTTGAATATCGCCTGCAGCGGAGCGGCCAAAACCTGCGTTTAAGCGTCAAGGCAAATCGCACCGGCACCCATTTACTCCACATTCCGCTGCAAACAATCAGACCATTTATTGGCCTGAATGGTCTGCTGACATTCCACCCCGATCCGCTTGAGCTGTCCTTCAATGTCAAACCCAGCCGTTTACAGTTTGTCAATACCGATAAAGAGTTTATCTATTTTGATGCAGACCGGAGAAGAAGGGAAGAGGTCCGGCTTGACCATCATCCAAACTTTCAATTAAATAAAACATACCGAGTCGAAAACCGCCAGGAGGCGGGCGGACGACTGATCGCGGAGGTTCACACCAAGTCATACACCTCCGATAATAAAGTGCTTGCCGACCTGATTACTTATGACCTGCATCGCACTTCAAGCGGATACCTTTATATAAAGGACAACAACCGCACCTTCTTCATGACCAATTTCAACATCGTAAGCCGACCGGAAATCACAAACATAGAGATCCTTCGGCCCGGAGAAGATTGGACGACCAACCGCAATGTATATCCGGGCGAAACCGTCGAGGTGAAAATCGAAGGAGAAGGGTTGCTTGATGTGGATATTCGCTTCGACGGCTGCCGGCAAGAGCAGGACAGCGACAGGATGAGTGACCGGGCATTGTTTTTTACAGTTGAAGTACCCGTAAACATCCCAAGACGGCAAATCATGCTATTCAAAAACAGGGAAGCTACACAGCATGAGCTTCTTGTGCGCGAACCCCAGCGCCCAGCTTCTTTTGACTTCATCAGCATCAACTATGGTGAAGGGGATACCAAATTTACCGACAAAAAATTGAACAAGCCTGTCTTTTACGGAGAGACAATAAAGGATGTAAGCATCCTTTTCGATCCGGAGGCCATCGACAAAGGTGAAAGTCTCTACGGCAAGCAATATATCCACATAGAAGTGCGGCTGCTTGACGAAAACAACAGGCTGATAGATTTGCAAAACATCAATAACATTGTGGTTTGTCCCGGAGAAAGCAGTCCGAGAGATGCTTTTTACAGGGGAAACGACTGCAACGCACCCATCATCAACCTGAACGAGCATTTGCTTCGAAACACATACCTGCTGGATGCCTTCTCACAAATTGTGATCACAATCAGGCATGATGAATCCAAATACAACACATCCGTGCAATCAAAGCGGGTTCATATCTTTCTTGAAAGAAAATACAGTTTTGACGTAATGGTTTCATTTCCTGCCGGTTTGCTGGTTAAGCAGTTTGGATCATCCGGTATCGGAAATCTTTCCGGGATCAGCACATCTGTCCTTGCAGAACTGAGTTTCTATGACAACACGCGCCTCGGTCGTAAGAAGCCCTATAAGTTCGGCGCAGGCTTCATTGCCCTCAATGCCTTCAACTTCAGCGAGAGCCAGGATGTACAGCGCGATATCGGATTGGTAGTTATTGCCACAATAGAACCGGTAAGAAGCAGCGCCAAGTTCAGCGTGCCTATATATTTTGGAACAGGATATCTGCTTAAGGAACAAGACTTTTTTGCTATCTTCGGACCAGGCATCCGACTGCACTTTTAGCCATATGCTGCAGTGCATGTCAATCATCAGCATCATGCAAAAACGCTTTAATGCTTTCATTGAACAAAACCACCTCCTTAAAAAGGGGGACAAAGTACTGTTGGCGATCAGCGGTGGCGTTGACTCCATGGTGATGGCGTATCTTTTTGATCTTTCAGCCATCCCTTTTGGCATTGCACATTGTAACTTTCAGCTCCGGGGGGAAGATTCAGACCACGACGAGGCCTTTGTAAGAAATGCATCAGAAACCTTTCACGTGCCATTCTTTTCAAAAAGATTTCAAACCGTAGAATATGCGAAACAAGAGAAACAGAGCATACAAATGGCCGCAAGAACCATGCGCTACGAATGGCTTGAACAAATCCGGACAAAAAACAGTTTTCAATGGGTGGCAACAGCGCACCATCTGGATGACTGCATAGAGACCCTCTTCCTGAACATTTCACGCGGTACCGGGATCAGCGGATTGACCGGCATCCCTAAAAAGAACAAAAAAGTAATCCGCCCCTTGCTCTTCGCCAACAAAGAGGAGATCAATGATTTTGCCCGAAAAGATAAGATCAGCTTCCGGGAAGACCGCTCTAACCTTGAGTCATCCTACAAAAGAAATAAAATCCGACACCAACTGATCCCTTTGCTGCAGGAGCTCAATCCATCCTTTCCGAACAATATGAAGGAATTCTTCTCCCACATGAAAGCCACCGAAAAGCTTTATCATACCACACTTGATCAGTTCAAAAAAGCCTGCCTCCGCTATCAACAAAATGAAACACATATAATTTCAAAAGAATTGCTCAAGCTTCCCCATCCGGAAACAGTTTTATTTGAGATTATTAAGGATTTTAACTTTCACCCCTCCCAAACCAGGGATGTTTTTAATGCAATTTCCGGTCAACCGGGAAAACAGTTCTTCTCCGAAACCCATGAACTCATTAAAGACAGAGACAACCTTATCATCACATCTTTAAAAGAAAAAAACAAACCAGAAACGTTTTCGGTGTTTCCTGACACAAAAGAGATCCGGATGGGGCAACACTGCTTTCAATTTAAAACGGGTGAGATGAAACCGGGACATGAACTTCCCCGGGATGCAAATTCATTCCTTGCCGACATTGACAAACTTCATTTCCCACTGAAGCTGCGCTTCTGGAAATCAGGTGACTATATCATCCCGCTTGGAATGAAGGGCCGTAAAAAGATCAGCGACTTGTTGACAAACGAAAAGATCCCTGTGCACCGAAAAAGGGAATTTCCTGTTCTTATCTCCGGGCAGGAGGTCGTTTGGGTGCCGGAGTTACGGGCCTCAGAAAAGACAAAGATCACAAAAAACACTAAAAACTACTTTTTTGCCATCCTGTCAGGGTAGTTGATTATTATGATTGTACTATTTTTGCATCCAAATTATATATCTTAATGTGTTTGTTTTTAAAAAACCCTTTCAAACCATTGAGGCATTTCCTTGTTTCCTTGTTTGGAACCATAACAGGCAGTACAAGTACTGAAAAACAAAAAGCTTAAATTCTCATGAAAACCCAACACTTAAAGCGTATTCTGGTTGTAATCGTTGCATTGATTCTTAGCATGCCGATTAAGGCACAAATTCTTGATCCGGTATCCTGGCAGTTTTCGAAGGAAAAAATCGCAGAAAACGAATATGAATTGCAAATGACGGCCACCATGGACCCGGGCTGGTATATATATGGTACAGAACTTGAACCGGGCGGCCCAATCCCTACTGCTGTTTTTTTTAATGATGAAGATGGTTTTGAATTTGTTGGCGAGCTGCGCTATCCACCGGCAGATGTGAAATATGACCCCAACTTCGATATGGATATTCCGATGTATGGCAACAGGGTGACCTTTCGCCAAACAGTTCGTGTGCTAAGTCCATCTCCGGTTGTTGTAAGTGGTGAACTACAGTATATGTCATGTGATGATCAGCGTTGCCTGCCACCAGACTACATAGATTTTGTGTTTGAAATTGATGGTATTGATGGTACAGAAGCAATAACTGCAACCGCCCGCGCGGAAGAAGAAGCCGAACCCGATACTGAAGAGTCCACTACCAGGATCTATACACCTGAAGAGGCTGAAGACAGCGGACTGGGCTGGACGTTCATTATTGGCTTTTTGGGCGGCTTGCTTGCACTTTTGACACCCTGTGTATTCCCGATGATACCGCTAACGGTCAGTTTCTTCTTAAGAAATGCGGACAATCGTGCCCGTGCTTTGCGGGATGCTCTGTTTTACGGGTTTACCATCATTTTTAGTTATGTTGTATTGGGTCTGGCCATTTCGATGATCTTCGGACCGGCGACACTGAACGCTTTGGCCACCAGCCCGGGGTTTAACGTTTTCTTCTTTGCTTTGCTCGTATTCTTTTCCGCATCTTTCTTTGGTGCATTTGAGCTGACCATGCCGTCGAAATGGTCGAATGCGCTTGACAGTAAGGCAGACAAGACGGGTGGTTTAATTGCCGTCATCCTGATGGGTTTGACCTTCGTGCTGGTTTCATTCTCCTGCACCGGGCCCATTGTAGGTACGTTGCTTGTAGAAGCCGCCATTGGTGGCAGCGTGTTTGCTCCGGCCATCGGAATGCTGGGATTCAGCCTGGCACTTGCCATCCCTTTCAGTCTGTTTGCACTCTTCCCAACCGCGTTAAAGTCGCTGCCCAAGTCGGGTGGATGGATGAATGCCGTTAAGGTGGTGCTGGGCTTCATCGTGCTGGCATTTTCGTTAAAGTTCCTGTCGGTAGCGGATGCCGTTGGTCAGTGGGGGATTATTAGCAGGGAGGTATTCATTGTGATCTGGATTGCAATTTTCCTGTTGATGGGATTGTATCTGATCGGCAAGATCAAATTTGCACACGACAGTGAGTTAAAGTATATGTCTGTTCCCCGCCTGATGCTTGCCATTGCAACATTTGCTTTTGTATTTTACTTGATCCCGGGACTGTGGGGTGCGCCGCTCCGTGCTGTGAGCTCTTTCCTCCCTTCCCAGGTAACCCAGGAGTTTGACCTGAGCAGGATACGCATGCAGGCCACCGACCCGGCATCGAATGACATTTATACCGGTTTTAGTGTTCAGGAAGGGCCTCACGGACTGATGGCTTTCACCGATTATGAAGAAGGTTTGAATGCTGCACGGGAAGCAGGCAAGCCGGTTTTTCTTGATTTTACCGGACTGGGATGTGCCAATTGCCGCAAGATGGAAGCCTCGGTATGGTCAGACCCCCGGGTAATGGCCAGCTTACGTGATGATTTCGTAAAAATTTCCCTTTTTGTGGATGACCGCACACGGCTGCCCGAAGAGGAGCAATTTGTTTCCGATGCTATGGGCAGGGAACGCGCAATCCGCACAATTGGCCAAAAGTGGAGTGTTTTCCAGGCGGAGAGGTATGGTGCCAACACCCAACCCTATTACGTGATCCTGGACTACGACGAAAACATGCTGGCTCCTGCCCACGGATATGACACCAATATTAACCGCTATCTGGAGTTCCTGAAAAAGGGGAAGGATAACTTCTACGGAAATCAATAGATGCGTTCCTTTATTTTCTTTCTTTCAGATGATGCAATTGTTTGATCGTCACCCAGGCCATCAAACCCATTCCCGTTTTCAGTGCATCCTCATCCACATCAAAAGTGGAGGTATGCAGGTTTGGGTTGATCCCTTTTTCAATATTTCGGATTCCAAGTCTGTAGAAACATGCATCGATATTTTGGGCGTAGTGTGCAAAGTCTTCTCCCGTCATCGACAGTTCCAGTTCCTCGACGTTTTCATTACCTAAGTATTCTCCAGCGAATGTCTTGAAATTGGCAGCCAGTGTGGGGTCATTTTCCAGAAACGGATATCCCGGTTCAATGAATACGTCACAGTCGCCGCCCATCCCCTGGGCAACAAAAACGGCTGTTTCACGGATGCGCAGGTGTGCTTTCTGACGCCATTCCTCATCAAAAGTCCGAAACGTGCCTTCCAGCCGCACCTCATCCGGGATCACATTCATCTGTCCGTCACCGATGATTCTGCCGAAAGAGAGTACTGTGGGCATGTAAGGTGTTGCATTCCTGCTCACCACCTGCTGCAGGGCAAGAACAATGTGCGATGCAATCACAATGGGGTCGGTATTCAGTTGCGGTGTTGCTGCATGGCCCCCCTTGCCTTTCACGGTAATATAGACTTCATCGGTAGAAGCCATATAGCGTCCGCTCCGAATGCCTGCTTTCCCGGCTGGGAGCCCAGCAAACACGTGTTGTCCGAAGATAGCGGCAGGACGCGGGTTCTCCAGCACACCCTCCTGAATCATCAGGCTGGCACCACCCGGATACCGCTCCTCAGAAGGTTGAAAAATCAGCTTAACCTTCCCCTCCCATTCGTCTCTCAGTGCATGTAATATTTTAGCCGTGCCAAGCAGGCTGGCCATGTGCACATCATGTCCGCAAGCGTGCATCACCCCGGGGATGCCGGACTTGTATTCCACACGATTCTCCTCCTGTATGGGCAAAGCATCCATATCTGCACGCAGCGCCAAAGTTCCAGACTCCGGATTCCTGCCGTCAATAATGGCTACAATTCCTGTTTCAGCTATTCCCTCATTAAAAGGGATTCCGATCTCTTTAAGTCGCGAAGCAATGAATCCGGCCGTTTTTTTCTCCTGCATCGATAGCTCCGGTAAAGCGTGAAAATGACGACGGAAATAAACAATTTCATCAAAATATTCAGACGACAACGCCTTTACCTTATGCAATAAATCCATACAATTTCTGTTTAATAATCATTATGCTAATTTAAGGATTTTTTTTACCTTTGAAAGCAAGCACACTATATATAATAAAACCACTTGCAGACAATGATCCATATTAAAAAATTCACTTTCAATCCTTTTCAGGTTAATACTTTTGTTCTTTATGACGATACGGGAGAATGTGCCATTGTGGATGCCTCCTGTTATGAGAAGTCGGAAAAGAAAGAACTTGCAGACTTTATTAAAGAGAATAATCTTACCCCTGTTGCTCAACTTCTGACACATTGCCACATTGATCACATGCTTGGCAGCAGGTTTGTATCCAAAACCTACAAAATCAAGCCGCTTACACATAAGGACAGCATTCCTTTTCTTGAGAACAGCAAGGAATACGGCAAGGTTTTTGGTTTTGACGTAGACAAGCCGGTGATGCCATCGGAATTTCTTGACGACGGTGATGTGGTGGAATTCGGCAACCAGGAACTCAAGGTGATCCATACACCCGGCCACGCTGCCGGAAGTCTTTGCTTCTACCATGAGGCGGAAAAATTTGTCATCGCAGGAGATGTGCTGTTTCAGAACAGTATTGGGCGAACTGACCTCCCGACAGGAGACCACGACCTGCTGATCAAATCCATCCTGCAAAAGCTTATTATTCTTCCCGACGATACAACCGTTTATCCCGGACACGGACCTGCAACAACCATTCAGGAGGAAAGGACCGGAAATCCCTTTCTAACGGGAGTTTTTTAATGGAGGAAGCGGGGTTAAGATTAAGGTTGAGAAGTTCGAAGCTGGAAGCTGAAAGGAAGAAAAAAGCTCGCAGCTCGAAGCTAGTGTCGTGTCAATGCTGCTGTGTCGGTTAAGTCGCAGAGATTTTTTCTCAGATTAAAAAAGAAAATCTGCGCATAGCCGCAGCTACGTAAAGGGTTTATTTTGCAGATATGAGGAAAAAGATCAAGACTTGGACCGGCTAAAGTAGCGTTGACATGACACTTAAAGCTCAAAGGGAGATCTGGGAAATTTTTGTAAACAAAAATCAGGACGGGTCAATGGATCAGATATTGGTAAAGTCGACCGAAACCGGCCGATCGTTTACAAAATCATAGAGTGTAAGCAATCGCATCTCGTAAAAACCTCTCCAATAGTTTCTCAGAGCCGCCAGGTATCTTTGTTTTGCCCGATCTTTCTCTTCAAGTGCCAGGTTTAGTTCAATGATGTCGACTCGTCCGATCAAAAAGCGTTGTCTGGTCACTTCATACCGCTTCTCAGCGATCACATCAGCCTTTTTGGCAATCTCAAGCTGGTTATCCAGCATGTTAAACTCCATCACCCGGAGAAAAACCTCCTGCTCAAAGTCAACCAGCGCCTGATTGACCGTTGTATTTACAAGTTCACGGTTGGACTCTGCCATTCGTATACGGCCCTTTGAAACACCCCAGTCAAGAATGGGGATCTGCACACCGACAGTAAGCTGTTGCTGATCCATTGGGTTTCGGTAGGAATCTCCAAACTCCTCAGCACTTTGCGTAAGCCCGTAAACGGCAAACAGATTTACATTAAACCTGTTTTCAGCACGTGCCTGATCCACCCGGCTTTCAGCTTCCAGTTGCTGACGCTGCTGGGCAAGCATTGTTGCCCTGTTCTTTCTGGATTCCGCCAGCGCAACGCCCACATCAACAAAGATGTTATGCGGTTCTGCCGGAGGCACAAGCTCCACATCCCTGACTTCATCCAAAGCCAGAAATGAACGAAAACGGAACATTGCTGCCTCATAATCGATATAGGATTGTTCCAGGACTGCCTCTGAGTTTAACAAATTGAGTTCCATTTGCAGCAATTCATTTTCTGCAATACGACCAAGATCATAACGCCCTTTGGATATCTGATATAAGGTGTCGTTGCTGGAAAGGTTGATCTCATTGATCTCTTTGTTGATCTGTGCCAGCAGTAGGTCAAAAAACACGTTGGTAGCCCTGATCGATATCTCCTCCAGGTTTTCTGTGTATTCCCTGCGTGCCTCCTCGTAACGGATGGGTTCGATCTGTTGCTCCCATTTAAACGGGTTGTAAGCGAATATGGGTTGCCGGTATCCGATATTTACCGGTGTTGCAAGATAGGAAACCTTATTCCCGTCGTCGCGGATCAGGTCAATGCGCTGCAGTCCGGAACTGACAAATATCTGTCCACCTGTCAATCCGATGGTCTGGTTCAGGGATAAGTTTCCCGACGAGGTTGCCAGACTCCTGCGAATAAAAGTGTCGCTGCCATCCGGGAGGGTAATGGGCGAGATGGAACGGTTCAGGTTTGGGATGGTGGCATCAAACCGGAGATTCGGCAGGTAACCGGCCCTGAATGTCCGGTATTGCCAATATCTGCCCCGGTAACGATGTCGGGCCATCAGCGCATCAGGTGATTGCTCGCGGGCTATTTTTATAACCTCCTCCAGGGTAAGGAAGCGGCTGTCGCTTGCAGCTGCAGTATCAGCAAGCAAAATTGCTGATATGATGGCTAAAATATGAATGATGTTTCTCATTGCTGTTTATTGTTTGTTGTTCGTTGTTCTTTATTAAAGGTTAAGGGTTAAATCTTTATCGTTAAGCATTATTTTTATCCACAAATTATCATAAATTATATCACGCCTGTCCCGCCTTTGTGGTAAATTTTCTCAAATTGGCCAGGTCAAGCCCTGGCCCTACAAGCCTCCTTGAGTTAAAACATGCAGGCCGGTCAAGTCCGGCCTATACATTGGTGCATTTTTACATTTGCACATCTGCTCATTTGCAAATCTGCACATTTGTACATCTTCTCCCGGATATCAAAATTATCAATTTATTAAACCCTTACACACCTTTTTATTACACACTTTTCATATTATCCCTATCTTCGTAATCATAAAACCACTTTATGATCACCTCCGACACCATAGATAAGATAATGGACGCCACCCGCATTGATGAGGTGATTGGCGAGTTTGTCTCCTTAAAGAAAAGAGGGGTGAACCTGATTGGCCTTTGTCCGTTTCACAATGAGAAGACACCCTCCTTCAACGTGTCTGTGCCCAAGGGCATATACAAATGTTTTGGATGTGGCAAAGGGGGAAATGCCGTCAACTTTCTGATGGAGCATGAGCATTACTCCTACCCGGAAGCGCTTCGCTATCTCGCGGCAAAATACAGCATCGACATTGTTGAGGAAAAGCCTACCCCGGAACAGCAGGAAGCCATTGATGAAAAAGAGAGTCTGTTTAACCTTTCAGCATTTGCACAAAAATTCTTTGAAACGCAGTTGCACGAAACAGAAGAGGGAAAGGCTGTTGGGTTAACTTATCTTAAAGAGCGGGGCTTTTCAACCGAAATGATCAGAAAGTTCGGCCTTGGTTATTGTCCCGACAAGTGGGATACCTTTTCCCAAAATGCACTCAAAAACGGCTATAAAAAGGAATATCTGGTCAAAACAAGTTTAAGCAAGTCAAAAGACCAACTTCTTTACGATACCTTCCGCGGACGGATCATTTTCCCGATACACAATTTATCGGGACGTGTTTTGGGTTTCGGTGCACGCATCATGACCAGCGACAAGAAAAGGCCCAAATACATCAACTCTGCAGAGAGTGACATTTACCATAAAAGCAAGGTGCTATATGGCCTCTATTATGCAAAGAATGCCGTTGTTTCGAAAGATAATTGTTTTCTTGTTGAAGGATATACAGATGTGATCTCTCTGCACCAGGCGGGAATTGCCAACGTCATTGCCACTTCGGGCACCGCATTGTCGGTTGAACAGATCAAACTGATCCGCCGGTACACCTCCAATGTCACCCTGTTGTTTGACAGCGATCCGGCAGGGATCAAAGCGGCCTTCAGGAGTACCGACATGATCCTGGAGGAGGGGCTGAATGTGCGCATCGTGCTTTTCCCCGATGGGGAAGATCCCGACTCTTATGCATCCAAATACCGGCCGGCAGAGGTACAGGAGTTTATTGACAAGCAAGCGACCGATTTTATCTCGTTCAAAACAAAGTTGCTTCTCGAAGAAGCACAGGATGACCCCATCAAAAAAGCGGCCCTGATCCGGGAGATCGCGCAAACCGTTTCGCTGATACCGGAACCCATCACGCGAAGTCTGTTTGTTAAAAAATGCAGCACCATGATGGAGGTGGAGGAGAACATGCTGGTTGCCGAGGTAAGCAGACTCAGACGACAAAGGTTTCTGAAGAAAAACCAAAAAGGAGGTGCCGATACAAGTGAATTGCCTCAACCATCTTTGGCTATCGATCCACAAAAGAAACCGGAAGAACCTGAGTCCAACGACGTCTCCGAAAGGGAACTGATAAGGCTTCTGCTCAACTATGGAAACCGGGATATGGTTTTTGAGGTTGAGAATGAAGACAAAAGGATGGAAGAACTCCAGGTGAAAGTGGTGGACTTCATTGTACGCGACATCCAGGATGATCAGCTTGATTTTGAAAACCCGCAATGCCAGGCAATATTCAACATTTTTGAAGAAGCATTTCATAATCAGCAACTTCCGGATGAAAAGATTTTTACAGAACACGCCGATAGTGCCATCCAGAAACTTGCAATCGACTTGCAAACAAATCAATACAACCTCAGCAACAACTGGGAACACCGCCATAAGATCTATGTGCTTACCGAAGAGGAAAACCTTAAGCCTGCCGTACTCCATGCTGTATATGATTTCAAGCTGAAAAAGCTTGAAAAAATGATCAAGGAAACCCAGGACAAAGTCAAAGAGAGGGAGGGCGCCAGCCCACAGGAAGATGACGAAAAAGTGATCATAAATCTTCTGGAAACCCTAAATAACTTGTCAATCAAAAGAAAGCAATTCGCCGCCGAACTCCAACGCGTCGTCACCCGCTAAACCCCTAAACCCCTAAACCCTAAACCCTAAACCCTAAACAATTAAACTCCTAAACCCCTAAACCCATCAATCTTTTAACGTTTTTTTGGTTTTTTTGTTGCAGAACCAAAAGAATGGCATTATATTTGCAATAAAATCCAAAAAAAGAAATCATGTCTCTCTATAACGAACGTACAAATTTCATCGAAGAAACGGGTATAATATTCGAAAAAATAGGAGTAACCCGCA
>SKTA01000026.1 GCA_007122745.1 Bacteroidales bacterium | reverse complement strand
TTAACGTGGTTTAAAGGCTGAAGATAAACGGTGAACGGTGAAAGCAAGATGGAAAAAATCAATAGAAAACCAAAGACAGACTTTGTTAGTATCCAGATATTCCGTATCTTAGCGAATGTTTTGACAAACAAAACCTCGAATCAAACAAAACAAAATTTTTAAAAGACAAAATGAAACGACAAAAAAACTTCATCGCAACAATCATTATTTCCATTAGTTTTTTAATCGGATGTCAACCGGCCGACACGGAATACCAGGAACAGATCCGTGAGCGGATCAACCAGTATGAAGAGGTTGTGCTGACTGCAGACCTTTCCTGGCTTAGCCAAAGTGAACGGGATATGATCCCCATACTGATGTCGGCAGCAGATGTGATCGACGATATCTTCTGGATCCAGTCTTTCGGCGACAAGGACTTTCTCATGGAATTTCTGGATGATCCCTATGCAAGGGAGTATGCCATGATCAACTATGGTCCGTGGGGCAGGCTGGAAGGACATACCCCCTTCTTTCACAGTTTTGACAACAAGCCGCTGGGTGCCAACTTTTATCCGACAGATCTGGACAGGGAGGAGTTCGACAACTGGGAAGACCCTGACAAACGCAGCCCTTATACCATGATACGCCGGACAGCTTCGGGAGACCTTGTGTCGATTCCTTATGCCTCTGCTTTTACTGAACAAAATGAAGAAATTGCCCATTACCTGGAAATGGCGGCCAAACTGTCCGAATATGAACCGTTTGCAAAGTATCTTACCGAGCAGGCTGAGGCCATTAAAACCGATGATTACAGTCAGAGTGATCTCGCCTGGATGAAAATGAAGGAGAACAACATTGACTTTGTTGCGCGGCCACTGGACACGGGCGATGACCGAAAGTTTGGTCATAAAGCGGCGCACAGCTCCTACCTTGTGGTTAAAGACCATGAGATGAGCAGCCGCCTTGAACACTTTGCCGGCATGATTCCACAGCTTCAGCAGCGCCTGCCGGTGCCCGAAAAATATAAAAGTGAAGTGCCGGGAAGCGGGTCTGAGATCTTTGTCTATGATGCACTCTACTACGCCGGACATTGCAATGCCGGTCCGAAGATCATTGCCCTTCACCTGCCTCGCAACCCTGAAATACAACAACAGGTGGGCACCAGGAGCATGCAGCTGAGAAACGTGATGGAGGCAAAATTTGACGAGATCCTGAAGCCGATAGGCAATATGATGATTCATGAAGACCAGCGGGAATATGTGCAATTTGATGCCTTTTTCCATCTCACCGCCTTTCATGAGATCGCCGGAGGGCTTGGCATTTCAAATACTGTTGACGGCAGCGGAAGTGTGCGGGATGCGTTACGCGAATACTATGGCGTGATCGATGCTACCAACACCGATCTGATGGCCTTGTTTATGATCAACCAGCTTTATGAAATGGGTGAAATCTCAGAGCAGCAGCTACGTGAAGCATTCGTGACCTCCTTTGCCAGTGTGATGCGATCAAGCCGTTTTGGCACAGCCGGCGCACACGGCACCGCCGGCATGATGCGATTTAATTTCTTTGCCCGCGAAGAGGCTTTTACCCGTTGCGAAGACACCAACACCTACATTGTTGATTTCAACAACATGAAAAAAGCGGTCGAAAAGCTTGTTGAGCAGCTGATTATACTCCAGGGGGACGGTGATTATGAAACCGCCCAGGAGATGATCAGAACTTATGGAAGCATGTCCGAAACACTGCAGGGCGACATCGACAGGATCAATGATGAAAACATTCCCGTTGACGTGGTGTTCAAACAAGGGTTAAGACACCTGGACCTTTAATGCTTTAGGATACGCTGAACCGCCTGGCGGCCATCATCGCCACGCAACCGGAGCAAATAAATGCCCGGACGCAAACTTCCGGCATCTATCCGTCCCAGGGACAAAGGAGCTTCTAGCACCCTATTGCCCAAAAGATCGGTGACGGTGGCATGGGTAGCCCAATCAGCACCCAAAATATTGATGTGCATGGTGAATGGATTGGGATAGACTGTGAAGCCAACAATATCTGGCAGCTCAACACTTGTAGTCTCCTCACCCCAAACGTCGTGTGCCTCCTTGTCAGCATCAAGCATTATTTGACGCACCGGAACATCGTGTTCCCACTCATGATCGTGTGCGCCCTCATTCAGGAAATATGCATAGCTGTATTCACCGGGCGGCAGATTGAAGCTAATCTTATATGTGTGTGAATTGTCAACCTGCATCATCGACTGATCTCTGGCATTTTCACCAAGCACCGCCCAGCTGTGCATCGAACCGGTAACATTTACCATGTCGTGGTCAAAATTGAGCCAGTCGAGGTTACTCATATCCAAATAAAAAGTAAGGTTAAAAATTTCGAAATCTTCGAAGTTTGCAATCAGTATCACGTCATTGTCAGGCATGGTAAACAGGAATACCGGTTCTTCGCTGACAATGGTACCTTGGGTATCGCTCCAGTTCAGGAAAACAAATCCTTCGTTGGGAATGGCAAACACCACCACTTCTTCGCCGGCCGGGTACCACGCTGAGCCACCAAGCATACCGCTACCGGCAGGCTGTGCCACTAAGGCCAGCAAATTGTTTTCATGAATGATGAAGTCTTTTTCCACGATCTCCGACACACCCGTGGTGTAAACTGCCTGCACGCCGGCAGTGTATTCTCCGTCGTTGAGCTGTGCAAACAGGTACTGCGTGTCCGGAACACCTTCAGCCACCAGGCTACCGTTTAAGTATATGTTAAACCCATTCACGGCCAGTGTACCGGCTTCGGCCTGCTTAGCCGACCCCGTGCCAATGGGTTGCGAATTTGCCATCACATCACCACCGATACCGGATCCAACCAAAAGGTCTCGCGGATCAATTTCCATCTCACCAACGGTAATGTCGTCTATGGCCCACATATACCACATGCCAAAATTATCCGGTCCGTCTACATTGTGCCAGGCGATGTGTATATCCTGACCGGCATAATGTGTAAGATCGACGGAAACGGGTGAATGATAATAGTTTTGTGATGGCGGTAACTCGCTGGCATTCCAGAGAACCGTCCAACTACTGCCACCATCGGTACTGATTTTCACATAATAATTGTCACCAAAGGTGGAACCTGTAGCTCCGTGGTACCAGAAAGTCAGGTCTCCGGCAGGAGCGGTAAACTCTGGTTTGGAGTTTTTCCAATCTTTTTGGAGGATAAAGTAAGGGTATGCGTGCTTTTAAGTGTCATAAATAAATAGGTTGTTTCAAAACGAATATGGCGATTTTTTTAATATTCGACCCCTGGCGGGGTCGTAGAAAACTGAAGCAATGGCGCATGGCTATCAATATTCGACCCTCCGGGTCGCAATAAATAAAACAATAGAAATAAGCTATCAATGTTTTGCTCTGATGAGCCATACGTGCTATGCACCTATCCTGAATAAAAATATGGGTTCTGCATTGCACAAAACAGGAG
>SKTA01000113.1 GCA_007122745.1 Bacteroidales bacterium | reverse complement strand
CAGGAGGCTGAAGAGAAAGCAGAAGAGGAAGATCCGTGGGCGGATAAGGAGTTCCCTTTTGATGATGAAACTTTATTAAGTTTTTTTGATGCAAATCAGGAAGTCAGTGCTATAAATCGTCAATCGCAGGAGCAAATCCAGGAAACCGTTCAGGACTTTGGCCTGACTCATGAACGTTTTCAGCAGATATCCAGGGCGGCACAAATGGGTGCCTTGCAGGATGGTGCTTTCACGGCTGAGGAGATAGAGGCCTTTAACGCTGTTGCACCGCAGGTTACAAGTCTCCAGCGTGAAAACCAAATGATGATGCAGGCTGTGGTTGAAGAATATGACATGTCGATGCATGAGTATCGGAATATCTTAATGGAGTTCCGAAGAGATCGTGAACTGCAGCAATATGTATCGCACCTGGCGCGTGAGCGCGCACGTGAAGCCATTCTTGAGGAGCGCAGAAGGGAAGCTGAACGTAAAATGGAAGAAGAAAGGCAGCGTCAGGAGGAGGAAGAAAACAACTAATCTTTCCTTTTTTCTCCCTACACCACTTCTGCGACAACAAAGGTACTTCCACCAACAAATATCAAGTCATTGGCATCTGCATCTTTTTTTGCAGCTTCCAATGCTTTCTGAACACTTGCATGGTGATTACCATGCAAGGAAAAACGGCTGGCCTCCAGGGCCAGTTTTTTTTGATCCAGGCCACGAGGCACGTTGGGTTTACAAAAGTAATAGCTGGCCTTTGAAGGTAATAGCGAAAGGACGGAAGATATCTCTTTGTCGTCTACCATACCAATCACCATGTGCAGGTTTTTGTGAGAGGTGTTATTAATCTGTTTAAGGATACATTGAATACCGTCAGGGTTATGACCGGTATCACAGATCACTTTCGGATTATCTCCAATCTGTTGCCAGCGACCCAGCAGGCCGGTGTTACCCACAACATTGCTTAATCCTTCCCTGATATCTTGTTCTGAGATGTTGACCTTTCTGTCCTGTTGAAGCTTGTTTAGAGCGGACAGTGCACATAGGAGATTTTCACCCTGGTAAAGGCCATGGAGATCAAGAAAAAAAGTTTTGCTGTTCCCATCGTGTGCCGCAATATTTACTTGTAAAAACTGTTTTCCCTGATATTCTGTAAAACCGGAACTATCAATACTGAACAGTTTGTCTGCAACAACCATTGGTGCATTCAGATCATCCGAAATTTGTTTAAAAACATCGAACGTTTCTTGTTGATACCTTCCTATCACTACCGGAATGTTTTTTTTAATGATGCCCCCCTTCTCTTTAGCAATCTTTTCGATGCTATTGCCCAAAAACCGGGTATGATCAAGGCCGATATTTGTAATAACTGACAGTTCGGGGGTTACTATATTGGTGGAGTCGAGTCGCCCACCCATTCCGGTTTCAATAACAGCAATTTCTACCGCCTCTTTCGCAAAATAGTCAAAAGTCATTGCGATGGTCATCTCAAAAAATGAGGGGTTAAGCTGCTCAAGGTATGTTTTGTGCTGTTCAATAAATTCAACAACATAGTTTTCAGAAATACACTTACCGTTGATTTTTATCCTTTCACGAAAATCATTGAGATGTGGAGATGTTGCCAATCCTGTTTTATATCCGGCCTGCTGCAATACGGATGCCAGCATGTGTGCAACAGATCCTTTGCCATTGGTGCCGGCAATATGAATACTTTTAAACCGGTTTTCAGGCTGACCGAGGTGGCTGCTCAGCGCCAGGGTATTGTCAAGGTTTGCTTTGTAAGCTGCCGGACCTATGCGTTGATACATGGGAAGCCGGCTAAATATATAATCGAGGGTTTGGTGGTAGTTCATACCCGGGGTGCCCTAGTTAAGGCGAATGAAATTATAGGTAATGGTTCCGGTTTGTTCTTCCGGAGCATCTGCTTTGGTATTGAATCGGGCTCTTCTCGCTGCTTCTTCGGCCTGTCTGTGGAGTGTCCTGTCGGTTGTGGTCGTACCCCGGGCTCCTGCTGTTGCCCGAATCACCTGTCCTTGCCTGTTGACAGTGATCTGCACTACCACCCTGCCAGTTGCCAGCGTGGTATACTCAGGAAGCGGAAGGTAGTTGGCACTTCTGCCTGTCAGACTAAATTCGATACCATCACCAGGACCTGCGCCGTTATATTGATCGGTGCCAATGGTTCCTTCCGGACGCCCCTGATCACCTGTTTCAGCTGTTTCCCCCTCGTCCTGACGATCGGTACTTTGTTGATCACGACCGGGAAATAACGCGCGGGGATCTACCTGTGGAGCCGGTTCCTCTTCAACCTCTTCAACAACAGTTTCCTCAGGCAAAGGGGATGGATCATGCTGTTCCGATTCGGGAAGATCTTCTGAAGTGTCTTGATCAGCAATCTCATCAGGGAGTGCAACCGACTCATGGGTATCTTGCGTTACGGTGCGGTCAGGTTCCTGCGCCGGTGTTGATGGAGGTGACTGGGGGACGGGTTGTGGGGCTGCCAAAGGCTGTGCATCTCCCATACCCTCATCCATATATCCTAAGGAAACGAGCACACCATGCTCCTCGGGCAGAGGAAGGGGGGTAGAAAGGCCAAAGAGAAGAAACAACAGGATCAGCAGGGCATGGAATCCAACCGTGCCGATCAATGCTTTGTTTCTATCTTTATTTTGCCAGGTGTCCATATTTTTTCTCAACGTGGTTGTGTGGCCAGAATGACCTTGTGTTGAACCCTGTATGAGCTATTAATCCTTTCTACTACATCAATGACATTCACAACATATTGCACCGGAACTGACTGGTCGGAACGCAATACCACCGCGCCGTCTGTATGTCCTTCAAGGGCGACAAGTAGCCCTGAATGCAAACCATCAATATCCACCAGATTCTCTTCAAGATACATTTGCCGGTCGGCATCTATGTATACGGTAACCGTTTGCGGTGCCATGGTCCTGCTATCACTTGAGGGCAGAAGCAATTTGATGGCACTGGGTGCAATCAGAGTGGATGTGAGCATAAAAAAGATCAGCAACAAAAATACCAGGTCCGACATGGAGGCCATGGTGAATTGTACGCTGCGTGTATTTCTTGCTTTTATTGCCATGGGTCATGGATTAAGATGCCGGTTCATGTAAAAGATCCATAAATTCCGTAGCCCTTGCCTCCAGCATGAAAACAACTTTCTCAATGCGGGCTACAAGTATATTGTAACAGATATAAGCAATGATGCCAACCGTTAAACCGGTAATGGCGGTGATCATCGCTTCATAGATCCCACCGGCAAGCAAGCTGATATCGATGTTCGGACCGGCCATAGACATATTGTAAAAAGCACGGACCATGCCGATCACAGTACCAAGGAAACCGAGCATTGGAGCAGCTCCGGCTACCGTGGCCAAAACGGCAATGTTCTTTTCAAGCTTGGCAATCTCAAGCTTACCAACGTTTTCAATGGCAGCATTGATGTCTGTAAGCGGCCTGCCTATCCGGACAATACCCTTG
>SKTA01000254.1 GCA_007122745.1 Bacteroidales bacterium | reverse complement strand
GTTCATTGTTCGTTGTTTTTTGTTTTTTGTTATGCGTTTACCGTTTGTCATTCTGAGCGCAAGCGAAGAATCTCTTGGGTCATTTTATCCACAAATTAACACAAATTTCAGCACAAATTATCACAAATTATATCCCCGTTCTCAGTTCTCAGCTCCCAGTTTACCTTATAAAGCTTTTACCAAATAATAATTCTTCTTCCCACGTTGCACCAGGATATATTTGTCATTAATAAGATGTGTGTGCTTTATAATTTCACCCTCTTTAGTTTTTTCTTTATTGATGCTGATGGAGTTTTCACGAAGCATCCTTCGTGCTTCCCCTTTTGATTTGGCGATTTCGGTTTTTTCCGCAAGGAAATCCACGACATCGATCCCTGCAGACAGTTCATCGCGCAACACATCATACATGGGCACGCCGTCAAACACGGCCAGGAAAACATCTTCCGGCAACTTGTGCAATGTTTCCGTTGTGCCTTTCCCAAAAAGGATATTGGAAGCCTCCACAGCTGTTTCAAAAGCCTCTTGCCCATGGACCCTGACGGTAATGTCTTCTGCTAAAGCTTTCTGCAGCAGTCGTTGATGGGGAACTTCCCGGTGGGTATGAATAAGACGCTCAATCTCCCCGCGCGATTTTAATGTAAATATCTTGATGTAACGGGCACTGTCTTCATCAGAACAATTCAGCCAAAACTGATAAAAATGGTAAGGTGAGGTATAACGTGCATCGAGCCAGACATTTCCTTTCTCTGTCTTGCCAAACTTGGTGCCATCTGCTTTGGTGATCAGCGGACAGGTCAATGCGAAAGCTTCACCTCCCGTTTTGCGACGGATCAACTCGGTTCCGGTGGTGATGTTGCCCCACTGGTCGCTGCCTCCCATCTGCAGTTTGCATCCCTTATCCTTATACAGGTGGAGATAATCGTAAGCCTGGACAAGCTGATAGCTAAACTCCGTAAAGGACAATCCGGTTTCCAGACGGTTCTTTACCGAATCCTTGGCCATCATATAATTGACACTCAAGTGCTTGCCAACTTCGCGCAAAAAACCCAAAAAAGAAAACCCTTTCATCCAGTCGTAATTGTTCACGATCTCGGCACGATTGGGGCCGCTCTCAAAGTCCAGAAACCGATAAAGCTGCTTTTTAATTGCCTCCTCATTTTGGCGCAACACCTCTTCAGAAAGGAGGCTGCGTTCTTCACTTTTACCACTTGGGTCGCCAATCATTCCGGTGGCACCTCCAACCAGGGCAATGGGCTTATGACCTGCAAGTTGCAGATGCTTCAACATCATCACAGAAACAAGATGTCCGATATGCAGTGAGTCGGCTGTCGGGTCGATCCCCACATACGCTGTTGTCATCTCCTTTTCCAGTTGTTCATCGGTACCAGGCATCACATCGTGCACCATTCCTCGCCATTTGAGCTCTTCTGTGAAAGACATACTTTATAGTTTAATGTTGAGGGTTTAGAGTTTAGATTCAAAATCTATAAACCATAAACTTTAAACCCTAAACTAAATTTAGGCAAAGATAATCACTTTGAATTGAATCCTTTTTCGGCGATTTGAAAAAAACTGCATCATCTCAAAAACACTATAAACAATTGCATCACGTTCTTGTTATACAATCAAAACCAATTATTAAACAAAATAGGTTCAAAGATTATGGAAAAAGCAGCAATTACTTCATTAGATATTCAGCCATTGATCAAAAACCGATGGAGCCCAAGGTCATTTTCTTCAAAGCCGGTTTCTGCCGACAAGATTGAACGAATTTTCGAGGCAGCCCGATGGGCGCCTTCCAGTTTCAATGAGCAGCCCTGGCGGTTCATTGTTGGTATTAAAGGAGATAGCACCTGGGAAAAACTTTACGATTGCCTGGTAGCGTTCAATCAGATCTGGACTGAACCGGCTCCTGTTTTGGTGCTGGCAATAGGCAAGAAAACTTCCGCCAAAGGAGACAAAAATTCAGTATATCAATATGATGTTGGCCAAAGCATGGCATACATCACACTGCAGGCTGAAGCGGAAGGGCTCCGGTCGCATCAGATGGGAGGTTTCAGTAAAGGAAAAGCCAGAGAGCTTTTCAGCATCCCGGAAGACTATGACCCGATGGTGATGTCGGCCATCGGTTATCAGGATGCCCCGGAGAAGCTGAAACCAGACTTTACAAAAATGGAGAAAGCACCCCGCGAGCGAAAACCACTGGAGGAGCTTGTTTTTAGTGAAAGGCATGGCCACAGCCACCCGATGACCAGGGGCCGGTAAGAGCAACCGGGCAGATTGGGTGCCCCACTCCCTTTTCCTGTGTGATTTTCGTGTCAGCTGTCATTTTCAAGCTCAAAATATCGTATCTTAGCTCAATCGACAGGCAAACGAGATGGCTGTTTGTCTTAACCGTAAGCAAAAATGAGCGCAATGGAAAAAGATATAAGGTGGGAACAACGGTTTTCTAACTTCACAAAAGCACTGCATAAGCTTACACAGGCTGTTGAGTATATTCAGAAAACACATGATATCGATGGCTTATCCGATTGCCAGAATAACCTCGGAGATGTTTTGGAAGAGATAATCAAAGAAGGGTTGATACAACGTTTCGAACACACCCATGAACTGGCCTGGAATGTTATGAAGGATTATGCTGCATACCAGGGAAACGCAAATGTTGGTGGCAGCAGAGATGCAACCAGAGAGGCATTCCAGTTAAAACTGATTGCTGACGGTGAAATTTGGATGGATATGATAGGCAGCCGCAACCGCACATCCCACACCTATAATGATGAAACAGCAGATGAAATCTATGTAAAGATACTGAATGCCTATTATCCTGCCTTTTTAGATTTTCATGAAACCATGCAATCGAAACAGGAAAAATAACAAGAAAACTGTTTTGACATGAAAAATTTTGGTTTGTCGAATAAGCATCTTGAAGCCATAAAATTGGTGTTTTCAAAACACAGGGAAGTTGACGCTGTATTAATATATGGTTCAAGAGCCATTGGAAACCATGAGCCGTCATCCGATATTGATCTTGCGCTGAAGGGGGAAAGTCTGGATTTAAGTCTGCAAACAAAAATTGAGCACGATCTGGATGAACTGTTGCTACCATATAAGTTTGACATAAACATATACAACAGAATTTCAAACCCCGATCTGACAGAACACATTGACAGGATGGGCCAGGAAATCTACAGGAGAAACCACCACGGGGCTGATACAATTAGTGGGGTATGATATCTATGATCACGCCAGACTTTTCAGCACGGCGCGTACCACATTCTCGGCACCATCAGCAATCTGCACGATATTTGCATCCAACATGTAACAAGGGGTGGTGAAAAGATTATTTTCAGCATCTATCAGCACCTCACCGTGGTCGGTATTTTCGTGCTTTGCACCCATTGCCAGGAGCGATTCAGCGGTGCCTTTGTCCTGTCCGATGGTTACTTTGACCTCTCCCAAAACTTTTGCCAACAAGACAGGGGCAATACACAAGGCGGCAATCGGTTTACCG
>SKTA01000009.1 GCA_007122745.1 Bacteroidales bacterium | reverse complement strand
TATCAGCCAACACCACCATCGGAGCAGGCAGCAAACTGGACAACCTGATTCAGGTCGGCCACGATACCATAATAGGCAAAAATTGCCTCTTTGCGGCACAGGTAGGCATTGCAGGTTGTGTTAATATTGGCGACAATGTCATTCTCTGGGGACAGGTTGGTGTTCAGAAAGACCTGAGTATTGGGGATCATGCCGTTGTATTGGGACAGTCAGGAATATCCAAATCACTGAAAGGAAATACAACCTATTTTGGATCACCGGTTCTGGAAGCCAGGGCAAAGATGAAAGAGCTTGCCATAATGAAAAAGCTGCCCGATCTGATTGAAAAGCTGGAAGGCTAATCAAACAGATACTCCGTTTGCCCGATCTCTTCCGGCTTGTATTTCGACGGACACTTCAACAACAGGCTGTTGGCAACAAATTGACCCGAATCATAGCTGCCGATCAGTACAACCTCGTCAGACTGTTCAAAATCCTGCGGTTTGGCACCAAAATACAAAACCTGCACCTCCTCTCCGGCGCGGTCAACCATATAAAAGCGCAGTGTCAGGGTGTTTTCTTTCACTTTTTCTTCAATGGGCATGTCGCGGTTCAGATCACCAATGATGTGAAACTGCCTGCCGGGCTGTTCGCGGGCTTCCGCAAAGTTAACATAGGTATCGGCATTGTAAAGGGTGCTGATGATCGCTCCTGTGGCAATCACAATAAAGATCAGCGCAATGATATGTGTCCGTTTCATTTTTTCAACTTTTCCCTTTGCTTTTCCTCTAGCTGCTTAAGTTTTTTTTCTGATGCAGACAAACGTCGTTCCAAATAAAACAGAAAAACAGCGATCCCCAAAAAGATCACCAGCAAAAGCAGAACAACTACCATCATTTTTTCTCCGGCCATAGATTATGAATTTTCAGTTATGTCTTCAATTTTCTGATGTATTCGCATTGTTCTGTACAACACGGAAAACAGCCACCATGCCATTATAAACCATCCGGCAATGGCGGGGAAGAAAACCTTTCGCATCCTGGGGTCCAGATCACCGGGTACCAATGCTGGGTTTCCCTCCAGTCCGGGGTGGATGGAAGCGGAGGCAAGCCGCGGGATGATCATTATAAAAATAAAAAACAGCACAAAGGCAAATACATTGTAAACGGCAGCCAAACGTGCTTTTTTATCGCGATCATCAACCGAGCCCCTTAAGACCACATATGCCAGGTATGTGAGAACACCCACAACGGCGCCATTAAGCTTGGGGTCATTCACCCAGAAACTCCCCCAGGTAAATTTGGCCCATATCATTCCTGTCAGCAGGCCAAGTGCACCAAAAAGCAAACCAACCAGCACGGCAGCATAAGCCTTCATGTCATCAGAGGGATCGTTCCGCAACAAATACCTGATGCTGAAAACCAATCCTGCAAACAGGATGAAGATCATCCCAAACCACATACCCACATGGAAGTATATGTTCCTGATGGTTTCATGAAGCAAGTCAATCATCGGCACATCAAACAGAAGGCCGCCTGTAATCACATAAACCAGCAGCAGGATGCCGGCAATTTTCCACCAATTGTTTTTTAAAACTTGCATCTTTATGTTAATCTTTCCAAATATACGGAAATAAAACGTTTGACAACGTTACGGCGATCGCTGTGAGCAACAGGGTAGTAATAAACCCGGGTGCTATGGCCGAAAAGGATGTTCCGTTAATTGTTTGTCCGGATACCCTGATCAGCACAAGCAGCAACGGCAGAATAAGGGGGAAGCCCAGAACAGCCATCAATGTAAAGTTGTTCCTTGCCCTGGAAGCGATTGCCGACACCAGGCAAAGGATGGAAGAAAATCCAGCCATCCCTGTAATCAAGTTAATAAAAAACAGGGATAACGACTGAACCGGATTGCCCATAAACGCCGCAAAAACAACAAATCCGGCAATGGCAAGACCAATCAGCAGGGCTGAATTATAGATAATTTTTGCGTTTATAAAAGTAGCCGGCGACACCATCATGTAATAAAAAAGATGGCGTCTTTCATTTTCCTGTATGAACGCCTTCATAATGGCGTTCATGGCTGAAAACAAAAGAATTAACCAGAACAGGGCATTCCAGGTTTCTAAATTAATTCTGCCGTCAAAAGCAAGATAAGAAAGAAATACGGTTGAGAACAGATACAGAACGACCCCACTCAATGCACTATGCCGGCGCCATTCCAGCACAAGCTCTTTACGTAAAAGGGTGTTCAGTTCAACAATCGTTTTCATAGTTTATGGATTACACCCTGCAATCAGGCAAATATAAACCAAATTACCCGAAATGACCAGTATTTGCAGACGCACAGTCAACATCCGGATATGGGAATGAGATAAAAAACGTGCTTCCTTTGCCCGGTTGACTTTCCGCCCAAATCTTCCCTTTGTGTTTGTCAATGAACTCTTTGCAGAGCCTGAGCCCGATACCTGACCCCAGTTCTCCCTCAGTACCTGTGCTGGTTTCCGGACTTTTTTCAAGACCAAACAAAGTATCCACCTGTTTTTTTTGCATGCCGCGACCTGTATCTGCAACCGATATCAAAATAGTGCGATCGGCCAGCATTTGCGCAGAAATATTTATTTGCCCTCCCGGAGATGTAAATTTGAGGCTATTGCTGATCAGATTACCCAACAGGGAATAAAACATCCTCTGGTCGGTGACGATGATCATGCGTGGGGGAATTTCCGTTTTGATCGCAATGTTTTTATGGAGGGCTGATGCCTGATGCATCTCAATGCATTGCCTTACGATCTTGTCCAGAAAGATGCATTCAGGATCAAATTTCATGGTGCCTCCCTGAACATGAGACCATTCCAACAAATTCTCAAGCAAGGAATAGATGCCGCGTGCTGAATTTTCGATTGAGGAGGCATGGTCCCTCATTTCATCATATGTAAGCACAGATGTCTTATCCCTTATCACTCTTGTTAATGCCAAAAGCGCAGTAAATGGACTTTTTAAATCATGCCCGATGATGGAAAGCAATTTATCCTTTTCATGGTTTGTCTTTACAAGTTCATTTTGTTTGTTGACCAATTGCTCCATAAGCCTGGCTTTATGCACAACCAATGCGATCTGATTGGCAGCCAGGTTACCGTACTCGATCTCCTTTTTCGTAAACTTGTGTGATTTGTTAAATCCGACCAGCACAGCACCCAACTTTTCATTGTCAACAATAAGAGGCAACGCAAGTAAGGATCTTGTTGGATATTTTTCTGCGATTTTGGGGTTCAGGTAGGGTGTATTGAAAACATCTTCTGCTACGAGGGGTTTCCCTGCACGGATGCAGGAATAAGTCATTGTAAGCTCTCCGGGCTTGCCACCCGATTGTGCATATTGTTTTCCTTCATCTCCCGATGCAGCAATTGGAATGGTTTCTTGATTTTGGTCATCCCACAAAGTGATGTAACAGGTATCTGAAAATAAGAGATCGTGCATCTGATTGGCCAGCAGCTGATACAGATCCGGCACTGAAGACTGTTTCAATGACAAAGCCGTGATTTCGCTGAGGTGCGCCCAGAAGTGCTCAGGCGACACAAATGGTTTCTGTTTTTGCTTATGTTTATCCATCAGACTATGGCCAAACAGTCTTTTTTTAAGAGTTAATTGAAGACAGGGATGCAAATATAATAATTAATGATTAAGATTTCGATTAAGGTTAGAAAAAACAAAAAAAGCCCCTCCGCTTGGAGAGGCTTGGCGGGTGGCTAATGGGATTCGAACCCACGACCCCCAGAACCACAATCTGGTGCTCTAACCGGCTGAGCTATAGCCACCATTTTTCGAGATGCAAATATACAAAATATTCATTCGATGAAACCCTATCTTTTGAAAAAAATAATCCATCAAAACAAAAAAACCATAAGCCTATAAAGACCAACCACTCAATATATTTTCAGGATAATGCTAAATTTGCCTGTTGGTAAAGATGAATACATTTGATGTCCATGGCAAAAAAGAAACTAAAGATCGGTCTGATCGCAAAATCTGAAACAATACCCGCCTGGGCATTGGAGATGCTGAAACGGATACATCAATCAGGGAATACTGAAATCAAGCATATTATCTACTACAATCCCAAAAACGATAAGCCAAAAACAGCAACAGAAGGCACAACCACATACTTCGGATTGTTGTTATACAAGTTTCATCAGACATTTGAACGCATTGCCTTCAAACCCAAACCGGATGCTTTTGAACACCGGAGTATTGCTGATGTATTTGACAACGATCTGTTTAAAGACATCCAAACAGAGACAATACAAAACACCGATCTGCCACAACACGCCATCGAAGCTTTTAAAGTAAATGAACTTGACATTATCATTGCTATTGAGCATTCGGAGCTTTGTGAGATTTTGACAGATCAGTCAAAATTCGGGGTATGGACTGCTGCACCAAACAGCAAATTTCCGGAACAGTATGCAGCATCGGGGATCCGGGAGGTGCTTGAACAAAAAGATGTTTCACAGCTTTGCTTGTGGCAGATAAAAAACAAAAACAGCAAACCCAGGTGTATATCCCGGGCTTTCTTTTCCACCATCAGGAACAGCATCAGGTGGAACAGGAATTTTCTGTTCTGGAAGGCGGCCGTAATGATACCGGCAAAAATCGATCAACTGTCACAGATCGGCCCCTCAACACTTGAACAGGTGAAGGCCATAGATGACCCTTTCCCGGAAACAAAACAAACCCTGCCCGGTAATCTGCTGATGGCAAAAGGACTTTATAGAATGGTTGTTTCCTGCCTGGGCAGAAAAATCAAGAGCTGTTTGTACAAACAGCAGTGGATCATTCTTTTTGCAGAAGAAGAAAAATTTAAAAATGAAGGGCTAAAGGGGTTTACACGTATCACGCCGCCAAAAGACCGCATTTTGGCCGACCCTTTCGTCATCAAAAAAGAAAATAAAACATTCATCTTTGCAGAAGAAATGGGTTTCAGGGAGCAAAAGGGTAAAATCATCGTTGCTGAAATGGACAAGTCGGGTGTACCCGGGAAAACCACCACCGTTTTGGAACAAAATCATCACCTCTCCTACCCTTACCTGTTCGAAGACGACGGACAGCTTTACATGATGCCGGAAACAAGCCAAAAACGTACCATTGAGCTTTACAAGTGTGAAATATTTCCAAATCACTGGACTTATGTAAAAACAATCCTGAAAGGTTTGGAGGCAGCAGACGCCAGCCTCTTAAAACATAAAGACACTTATTGGCTGTTCGCAAACGTTCGAATGCATGAAGGGGTGTCGATCAATGATGACCTGTTTTTATTCTTTACAAAAGACCTTTGCGGGGATGAGTGGACACCTCACCCTATGAACCCGATCGTTTCTGATGTACGTTTTTCCCGGCCGGCCGGACAAATTGCCATTCGGGATAACAAGTTAATCCGTCCGGCGCAGGATTGTTCCAAAAGGTATGGGTATGCTGTTCATCTCATGGAGATTGAAGAGATCAGCGAAACAGCATACAGGGAAAGGCGGGTACAAACATTTTCACCCGACTGGGAAACCGATGTGCTCGGAACGCATACCTTTAACCAGGCTGATGGAATCACTGTTGCGGATGCTTTGATACGGAGAAAAAAAATCGGATGATGACAAAAGTGAATTACATAAAATACACGTCGGAACACAAAGAGGAAACCCTCAGGCTTCTGGCTGTTTTGTGGACACACCTTGATGAACAAAAACAGAGGCAACTGTTTGAATGGCGCTATGAACAAAACCCCTTTGCTGCAAAGAAATACATGTATCTGGCGGTTTCCGCCACACAGGTTGTGGGATTCCGTGCTTTTGTCCCACAAGCTTTGGAATGCAAAGGCAAACAAATAATCGGCCTGACGGCTGCCGATGCGGTTGTAAACCCCGACTTTCGTCGCAAAGGGATTTTCACAGGCCTGATCCGGTTTTTTCTGAATGACATTGGCGATAACCCGACCGGCGATGTCGTGATCTACAACCTTTCATCAAATGAATACAGCACGCCGGGCTATCTGAAGCTCGGCTGGCAAGCCACCAGCGGCCTCAAAAGGTTTGCGCTGCGTTATGACCTGTTTCAGCATATCCGGCTTCGCAGCGGCAGCCTGAAAGGCAAAGAAGTCAGGTTTGGCATGCATCATTTGAAGGATGCGACAGTAGAGATCAGCAGCAGGGTGTATGCTGAAGAGATGGCCGAATTGGCTGACAGGCAGCCTCAAAAAGGCAAAATCGGTTGCATCCGCGACACAAGATATTTCAACTGGCGCTATGCCTTCAGGGACAAAACCTACATTTTTGTTTACCTACGCGTTAAGGGAAACCTTGAATCCTATCTTGTTCTGCACAAGGTATCTGACAGTCAGTTTCTTTTATGGGAATATGCTGCAACAAACACCCCGATGCTGAAAACAACCATCAAAGTGGCCGTTCGAACAATCGGCATCCCCTTTTTACGCACCTGGGTGCTCTCGCGGCATGATTCGGCAAGATTGCGGCGCTGCGGATTTATGTCAGCACCAACCAAAATCTGGAACTTGTTGGGGAAAAAGCGGCTCCCCATTCTGGTCCGTCCGGTTAACCTTAAAGTTGCAAAAAATGATTTTTTTCTTAATGATGTCGATATCAAAAACCTCGAAAACTGGCAATTATTTCTGGCTGATCGCCATTAATTTTCTCATCACTTTCTAACAGATACACAAGCAGCTAAAAAAAATCCAGTACTTTTGCCTTAGTGCTAAGCAGATCCATCTATGCTAAGATCCCTGTTGCATTTTCTTCGTCTGGAGCCCATCCGCCATTTCATGGCGCTATTTTCCAGTTCCGTCATTGGACAGGGTGTTGCTTTGCTGCTTGCACCGGTGCTTTCCAGGCTTTTCGTCCCTGACGACTTTGGACTGGCAGCCCTGTATCTCAGCCTACTGAGCATATTGTCGGTAATTTCTACAGCCAAGTATGAGCAAGCCATCATGCTCCCCAGGGATGAAAATGCAGCCATACACCTGTTTCGCCTGGTTTTAAGGCTTACGATCCTGTTTTCAATTTTGCTGATGGCGCCATTGACGCTCTTTCGCACCAATATTGCCACCATGCTTGGAAACCCGGCAATAGCGCCCTGGATCGTATTTGTCCCGCTGAGCCTTATCATACACGGAACATTTCAGGCTTCCCTGTTTTATTCAAACCGCACAAAGATGTTTAACCGCATGGCAAAAAGCACTTTGCTGCAACAGGGCTTAACCAGCAGTTCCAAAGTTTTAGCGGGTTTTTTAAAAACACCCTTTAATGGCTTGATTGCAGGACAAATCGCCGGGCAATTCCTGGCAACCTGTTTCTTGTATTTACATACATTGCGTCAGGTATTGAAGCAGAAGGTTTGGACCACCACAAAGGACCTCATTTCACAGGCAAAGACTTACAGCCAGTATCCCAGGTACAACATGCTCCTGAGCGTAACCAATAATTTATCGGGCAGCCTTCCCATCTTCATGTTCACCTGGGGGTTTTCGGTTGAAGTAGCCGGTTTGTATGCGTTTGGTTACACCTTCGTGTTTCGTCCGGTGAGTCTTTTCTCCCAAAGCACACAGCAAGTGCTTTCGCAGAAAATGATTGAGCAGTATCACCAGGGGAAATACATTTATCCGGTTTTAAAAAAGATGGTCGGACGCTTCTTCATTGCCGGCATTATACCCTTTATACCGGTTATGATCTGGGCACCGGAATTGTTTTCCTTTGTGTTTTCTGATGCTTATGAAACTTCGGGGAGGTACCTGCAAATACTCAGTCCCTGGTTGTTCATGGTGTTTCTTACCAGTCCGCTGACCTTCCTTCATGAACTGTTTTTCAAGCAAAAAACTGCCATGATCATTGATGTCATATACCTTATTTTGCGTTTTCTTGCGTTATACATTGGGATACGGATGCAGAATGAGATGTATGCACTTGCTTTATTTTCGGGAGTCAGTACCCTTATGGTAGGATATAAGTTGTCATGGTTTCTGTATCTGGCAAAGCAATCGAAAAAAACCTAAATAACCATGCAACAGGGAAAGAAGAAATACAAAATCGTTGTGATCCCCTCCTGGTATCCACCCCGCGGGGGTGAGTTTTTCCGGGAGCACAGTGTGGCATTGGCTCAGGCGGGCCTGGAGGTGCATGTGCTCGCCGGCATTGAAACCGGCTTGCGTGATGATCCGAAAAGATATTTCAAGTCAGGGAAACAAACAAAAACATGTTGTGGCATTACTGAACATAACCGCATCATTCGTCGCATCCCACTGGGAATAAGGAGCAATGTGAACGTATGGGTGAAGCGCGTGGCATCCATGTATGATCATTTCAGCAAGGAATCTGGCCATCCCGATATCATTCTGGCTCACAGCAGCATGTGGGCAGGCCTTGCCGCGGCACGTATCAAAAAGAAATGGGGCACCCCTTATGTAATCACCGAACACCGCGGACGTTTTACCGGTATTGGTGAACTGCCAGAAATGATGATCAAACCCTGGCACATACCTATGCTGCGCAAAGCATTCACAAATGCTGATCATGTTGTTACCGTCAGCAAGGCGTTGCAGAAAAAGATCAGGGATATCGATAACGGCGATGGATCAAGATTTTCCTGCATCCCCAACATGACCGACACGGACTTTTTTCACATCAATAAAAACAAAAAAGACAACAACGGTCAGTTTACGTTTTTATGCATTGCAAACCATGAACCGTTGAAAGGTCTGGATGTGCTGATCCGGTCATTTGCCTTGCTCAGGGCGCAAAGCTCCCGTAAAGTCAGGCTGGTCATAGGAGGCAAAGACACGGATACATCAATGCTTCAGAAGCAGATAAGTCAACACAAGCTGCAAGACGATGTGGTCTGTAAAGGCTTTTTAAACCGCGATCAGCTGCCAGCGCAGATGCAACAGGCAGATGCCTTTGTTTTGCCTTCACGTTTTGAGGCTTTTGGCATCGTCCTGATCGAGGCCATGGCTTGCGGCTTGCCTGTGATCGCGACCAGGTCGGGTGGTCCGGAGGAGATTGTTACCGACGAATGCGGACTTTTATGTCAGCCCGACGACCCGGAGGGACTTTTTGAAACCATGAAGCAAATGCTTTATACCTTTGACCGGTACCATCCGGAAAAAATACGGGCTATCTGCCTGAAGAGATATAGCAAAAAGACCGTGACCGGCGCCTACATCCGTTTGTTTGAGAAACTTTTGCAAAACCAGGATTCATGAATGCAATTAATCTAAGATTCAACAATGGTTTTGAATGGGTGAATGTTGGCAATGTCACCTTTAAGGGTTATTTGTTTGACCACGAAGGGAGTTTCCTGACTGCTGATGAGGCAGCAAGTTTGTTTCTCCCTGTTGATGGCATTGCCACACTGGAAAGTATGTTGCAGCAAATGGACGGTATATTCACCCTCATCATCAACCTGCCGCATGGCACATTGATCGCGACCGATCCGATCGGAGGATTTCCGTTGCTTTATGCCAAAGCAGATGCAGGATGGTTCATTTCTGATGATGCCGGTATTTTTGCCGCACAGAAAAGAGAATGGACCTTTAATAGGGATGCGCAACAGGAATTCCTTGCAGCAGGTTTTGTGTCGGGCAACGAAACACTCGTTAAAGAGATCCAACGAACGCAGGCCGGAGAAATCATTTTTCTTCATCATGATAAAAAAAAAGAACAAAAAACCTATTATTGGTTCCTACCCGACTATTTCACAATCAAGTCACACAGCCTGCTTAAACAGGATTTAAAAGAGGTATTGCAAAACGCAGCCAACCGTTTGATTGATTCCCTGAGGGGAAAAACGGCCGTTATTCCCCTCAGCGGCGGATACGATTCACGGTTGATCGCTTGCATGTTAAAGAAGGCGGGCCATGAACAAACCATTTGCTTTACCTACGGAAGACCGAACAAAGAGTCTGATATCAGCAAAAAAGTGGCGGAAGCGCTGGGTTTTCAGTGGATTTTTCTTGATTATAATGCTATGGATATTCAAGGGTTAACAGATGATCCTGTTTTTATTGATTATTGTAATTATGTTGGGAATATCAGTTCGATGCCCTATCTGCAGGAATATTTTGCAGTAAAGCATCTCAAGGAAAAAGAGCTGATTCCTGACAACAGTATTTTTATCCCGGGGCATATTGGTGATAACATTGCCGGCAGCTATGTGGAGAAGACAATTAGGGTCAGCAACAACCGGTCGCACAACAGCAGCAGGGACATTAGAAAAGGGTATTTCAATTTTCTGCCCCTTTCTTCAGATCAGGAAAAGATCATAGAGTCCAGGCTTGAAAAATGGTTTCATTCTTACAATCCTCCCGAATATATTGCCGACATTCATTATGATTCGACTACTGAAGACTGGGCGCTGAAAGAGCGGCTGAGCAAGTTCATTTTTAATTCGGCCGGGGTGTTTCCCTTTTTTGGTTATCAATGTCGATTCCCTTTATTTGACGGTGAGTTCCGGAGCTTTTTCAGAATACTTCCATACTCACTTCGCAAGTACAAGGCTTTATATAATGAAGTCTTATTGGAGCATTATTTTATGCCTTTGGGGGTACATTTCCCTCTGGACGTAATCAATGAAAGGACGTTGACATTAAGATTCAGGAAGATAAAGGATAAGCTCAGGATCCTGGTTCCTTATGCAATCAGGAAAAACCGGCTCAAAAAGCGCGATTATATATGTTATCACAGTTTTACGGCAGAGATGTTAAAGGATTTGAAGGCTCAGGGAATTAAAATCCCAGGTAAGATCAACAGCTATAACGCGCTGATCTGTTTATGGTATAGCGATCAAGTAAAACGGAATCTGACTGACAGGGGTTTTTCAGACTGATAATCATTCTGTGATCTGGCCTTCGAATGAACTGATAAAGTCTTGCAGGTTTGGACTTTCCTTGTAAACGTCATCTTTAAAGAATACGAGTACCGCCTCCATGTTTTTCGGTGGTCTGAACCCCGGTATTGCAGTAATAAGCTGCATTTCTTCATTAAAAAAAGCGACGGAGGGATAGCTCATCTGACCTTGCAGCAGGGCAATGGCGAAATTATGGGTTGCACGCCGCTGTCCGATATTATCATTCTCGTAGGTGACCCCCTGAAAAACAATGGGTTCTTCCTGTTCGGCATTCAGCTTTACCGGATAAAAGTATGTGTTTAACATTTCAGCGATATAGGGATGGGAAAAAGTTTCCGATGTCATCCGGCGGCACCATCCACACCAGTCGGTATAAACATCAACAAAAATTCTCCTGGGCTCTTCGTTAAACTTTTCCTCGGCTTCCTCCATGGTAAGCCAGTTTACTTCGGCATGATCAGAAGCAAAAACATCTGACGTTCCGATTATCAAAACAAAAATTGAAATCAATACAATCTGAAATAATCTCATAACAAATTTTTTTGGTGATTTGCAAAAGTATGCAATTCCTGATAAAAACATCAATTAATATAACAAGCGCCCAATGAATATTGTTTGCTAACTTTGTCATTTATTTCATTTGCCGGATGTTTTTCAGAAAAGACAAGGTTCGTGGTGTTTCGCCGGGCAGGATTGCATGGCAACGGTTCAGACGGATTCCGACTGCGATGGCAGGTCTGACGTGGATTGTGGCAGCGGCATTTCTTGCCATTTTTGGCTACCTGATCATTCCCGATTCAACCCCACATGCAAATCATCAGCAACTGGAACTGGCAACGCATCTGCCCGGAACGCGGATGGAGCGATTAAAGGTCACCCGGAACCAGCCCTATGAAGCACCCCAATTTTTCAGCCGGATTGTTTTTGGGGTACCCCAGGCTTATAATACTCTACCCATAAAGCGTTGGTGGTTTGCGGGGGATACACTGCACTACGAAACCTATCCGGGACAGAAAGGATTTCCCGGTTTGGAGGGTTATGTTTCGCTCGCCGACGTGCTTTTTGCCCTGGACGCGTCGTTCGACATCAAAAAAGAGAATGACCATCTGACCTTCAGAGATATTGATGGTAATAAACACACCATGGCCATTGCAATTATGCAGGAGCATGTGGAAAGGGATCATATCGGCGAACAGCTTTTCCTTTTAGGCACGGATCGTTTCGGCCGCGACATGCTCAGTCAGCTTGTGATCGGTACGAGGGTGTCTTTATCGGTTGGATTCATAGCGGTATTTATATCTTTAGTTATTGGGATCACCCTTGGCAGTCTGGCCGGTTTTTTCAGGGGGCGTCTGGATCAGATCATTCTCTGGCTGATCAATGTGGTTTGGTCGATACCGACATTGCTGCTTGCCATAGCCATAACTTTCGCTTTGGGGAAAGGTTTCTGGCAGGTTTTCGTGGCTGTTGGGCTGACGATGTGGGTTGAGGTGGCGCGACTGGTTCGCGGTCAGGTGATCAGCATCCGGGAAAATGAATATATAGAAGCTGCCAGGGCGCTTGGGCTCAGCAGTTTTCGCATCATCCGGCGGCATATCTTACCGGTTACAATGGGCCCTGTGATCATCATCTCGGCAGCAAATTTTGCTTCAGCCATTCTGATCGAGGCGGGCTTGAGCTTTCTTGGCATAGGTGTCCAGCCACCCATGCCTTCCTGGGGTTCCATGATCAGGGAGCACTACGGATACATTATTCTTGACAAGGGTTATCTGGCATTCCTGCCGGGTCTGGCAATCATGTTGATGGTG
>SKTA01000021.1 GCA_007122745.1 Bacteroidales bacterium | reverse complement strand
TTTCTCCGCCTTTGGGAGGGCAAAGATACATATTATTTTTTTTCTAAAAACATGTTTTTTGAAAAAAAGTTTAGAAGTTTAGTTGTTTAGTTGTTTAGAGAATTGCAGGTGAGTGGTTTAGGGTTAATCGGCAATCGATAATCGGCAATCGATAATCAACCTCAATCCCGAATCGTAAACTCTCGGGACTTCGCTTACGCTCAGCCTTAATCAAAGAGCGTTTCAACGATCTGTTCAACGGAAATATCTTCGGCCTCTGCCTTAAAGTTTCTAACGACCCGGTGACGAAGAACCGAGTAGGCTATTGCGTTCACGTCCTCAATATCGGGTGCATATTTCCCATTAAGGGCGGCGTGACATTTTGCACCAATGATTAGATATTGGGAAGCTCTTGGCCCGGCCCCCCAATGGATGTATTCATTGGCCATTGGATGAGCCTTATCGGTTTTTGGCCGGGTTTTCGCCGCCAGACCGACAGCATACTCCATTACATTATCAGTAACAGGAACTTTACGGACGAGGTTCTGGAAAAACAGAATCTCATCTCCCTCCATAACTATCTCAAGGGAAACATCACTGATTGATGTCGTGTTTTTAACCACAAGTATCTCCTCCTCAAAAGAGGGATAGTCGAGATACACATTAAACATGAAGCGGTCAAGCTGAGCCTCGGGCAACGGATAGGTACCTTCCTGCTCTATTGGGTTTTGTGTTGCAAGAACGAAGAACGGTTCATGCAACTTATATGTGGTTCCTGCAGCGGTAATTGATCGTTCCTGCATTGCTTCGAGCAACGCCGACTGTGTTTTTGGGGGAGTTCTGTTGATCTCATCTGCAAGAATAATATTGGCAAACAATGGTCCTTTAACAAAACGAAAGTTTCTGGTTTCATCAAGGATCTCTGTTCCAATGATGTCTGATGGCATCAGGTCGGGGGTGAACTGGATCCGGCTGTATCTTAGTCCCAAGACCTGGGAAAGGGTATTGACCAAAAGTGTTTTGGCCAAACCGGGCACACCAACCATCAGGCAATGTCCCTTGCTGAAAATTGAAATGAGCAGGTTTTTTACAACATCATCCTGACCTACTATCACCTTGCCGATCTCCCGGCGTAATAAATCATATCTTTCTGCAAATGCATTTAATGCTTCAACATCTGAACTGTATTTCATAAAAAAAGAATAATTAATAAATAATTCAACGCAACCACTTTACATCAAATTCGCAATCCTGGTAATTCTCGTGTATGCGCACATATGTTTGTTCCAACCGACGCTCAACCCATCTTATGATCGCTTTCTCATTTTTCTCCTGAAGCGCAAGCTTTTGAATAAAGTCATAATCTTGCTGCAAGTTGGCGCGATGGGGTTCGATCCTGTCCCGTAGCCAAACAATTTTGTAAGCAATGTTTCCATCCTCTGTCATGGTTTGTATCGGACGGGATATCTCCCCCTCTTCCAAACGATCAATCACAAAAAACAGGTTGGGTTCAATTTCATCACTACGGAATCTTGTAGTTCCGGTATAGGGATTTACCATTATACCCCTGTTTCTGCCGCTTGGATGATCGGAATATTTCCTTGCTGCATCCTCAAATGACAAATCGCCACGCATGATGACCCGCCGCAGACTATCGAGCTTGTTCCTTGTTTCTGCCTCCACTTCAGGGGAAGCCTTTGGCTGCAGAAGAAGATGCCTAACGTTTATTTGCTCCCCCCGCCTTTCTATCATCTGGATAATATGAAAGCCTGAGCGCGTTTCAACGATCCCGGAAACTTCGCCCGAACGCAGACTGAAAGAAACAGCTTCGAATTCAGGATGGAGGTCTCCCCGGCTATAAAAACCAAGTTCACCACCCCGTCGTGCAGAACCGGTGTCATCAGAATACAAAATAGCTAAGGTGTTAAAACTTTCTCCTGCAAGAATACGCTGACGGAATCCTTCCAGCCTGTCTTTAACAGCCTGTATCTCATGCTCTTCAATAACAGGTTCAATCAATATCTTTGACATTGCCATCTCACTCTCCACCATTGGAATATCATCTTCCGGCAACGATTCAAAGAAGGATCTCACTTCGGATGGTGTAACTGACACATTACGTGTAATCTGCGACTCCATCATCCGGCTGATCAGTTGTTCTCTTATCGGATCGCGGAATTCATCCCTCAATTCATCCAGACTTTTGCCATAATATTCTTCAAGCCGCTCCCTGGAGCCGATTTGCTGAATAAAATACCTTAGACGCCGTTCAATTTCCTGTTCTACCTGAACTTCATTTACTTCAATACTGTCAATAAGAGCCTGGTTAAAGAGCAGCTTCTGGAACATAATATCATCCAATAATACACATTCGGGATTCCTGCCTAAGTCAACACCTTGTGCATCAAGCATTCGCTTTTGTTCAATAATATCTGATTTGAGGATGGCACTGTTTCCAATCACTGCCACCACTTTGTCTATAACAACCTTCTCCTGAGCCATGCCTTGAAATGACATCAAAACAAAGCATGAAAAAATAAAAAACCAGGAGAAAACCATGTGATGTTTCATATTTAGTGTTTTAAAGCTGCATAAATGATTCAGAAGCGGTTGTCTTATATTAAAAAAAAGTTTCGATTTTGTTTGTTTCAACAGCCTGATTAAATAATTGACGCCTCCAGTACTCGATAAATTCCTTTTTCCTTTGATTTAAAACAAAAGTTTTGATTTTGTCCCTTTCAAAAGCCATCGGAGAGATATCACCCTTAAGCCTGTAGTCATGAATATAAAGGAAGTAACGAAAATAATCATCAGTTATTTCTGAGAACCTATTGTTGCGCAAAAAAGTGGGAATATCATTTACCTGTAATGGCATATCTATTAAAATATCGTTAAAAAGAAACCAGGTATCGGGACCAATATAATAAGTCGCTGCATGCTGTAATGCAATCTCCTCAAGTTCTTCCAGTACCCCCGTATCATTTGACCGGTAAATTCTGCGGATCCGGTTTGCTTCCCGGGTTGCTACAGGTAATTTGATATACGTGGCATGAATAATCGGTTCCGTTAAACGGAACAGAACCTGATTATCTTCATAAAAAGCGGTAATCTGCTCATCTGTAACCAATGTATCCAGCTCTTCCTTGATGATCATTGACTCATAACTATGAGTTATCAGCGTGTTTTTATAATCGTTTACCCTTTGCTCAAAACTTAGTTCTTCATAATCCATGTTTTGCATGGCATGATACAATACAACCTGACTCATCAGCCATCGGTCTACATAGCGTTTCACAAAAGCGATGCTGTCGGCGGCTTCCCCACCGGTGGTTATGAGCCCGCTGATATCTTCCAGGTACAATCTGCTACCATACGCTTTGGCCAATAATGTGTCATCCGACCGGAAGTTGATCCAGTTGCATGAAGTGGCAAATAAAAGAATTGCCAGGTATAAAGCGATTCTGGTTTTCATGTGTTTATATTTCCTTAAATATTTAATAATCTGTGCTTTGTAAGTTTACCCAAGATCAGGAATTGATTTTAGAGGTTAGATGTTGGATGTTA
>SKTA01000034.1 GCA_007122745.1 Bacteroidales bacterium | reverse complement strand
ACAACGCCACTAAGTCCGAGGTCAGCTCCTTTCCCGGGCTTGAGGAGGTTAACCATGAAAAGTCCGGTCATTATAGCAAAGAAACTGGTTGTAAGGTAATAACCAAAAGTCTTTGCGCTCATCCTGCCAAGATTTTTTGAGTTACCAATACCTGTTACTCCCGAGACAATACTGGAGAAAATAAGAGGAACGATGATCATCCGCAATGCCCTTAGAAAGACATCTCCCATCCAGCTAACATATTCAACCTGATCTGTAAAGAAGATTCCAAATAAAATACTTAAAATGAGTGCAATGAGAATTTGCCAATGTAACTGTATCTTTCGCATTTTATGTTGTTAATGATGTTTAGGAATATTACTTTCAAGGAATTAGGGCAATACAATCTTTGTTGTTTTGTGAGCCGCTCCGCGCAAATGAATGATGTAAACCCCTGCCGACAATTCGGAAAGGTTTTTCCTGATTTCCGGCCTGCTGTATATTTGCCTCTGCAATAACACGCGACCACTCGCTTTGTAAATGTAAAGATCAATGGGTTTTCCATAACGATCGGCGGAAAGCAAAATAACCAGTTGGCCAGCCAACTTATCAAAATAAACTGTTACTTTTTCCTGATGTTGCACCTCAGGAATTTGTGTGTCTGAGTCAACCATGACCTCAAAAGCGAATGGATCGCTGGATTGATAACCGTTATTTACAACAACCGGAACTTGTAAAACACCTGTAAAGGAAGGTTCCGGAATGATAAGCAGGTCATCTTCCAGTTCATAATTTTCACCTTCGTGCAACATAATTGTAAATTCTTCCGGATAATTGAAGTGCGCATCTTCAACATCAATGAATGGGGGTTCAAACATAAGGGATTCCCCTTGCATGATCTCCACTTCCTGCTGTCCGGTAATAACGGGAGCTTGCAAGGGTTCCACCGTGAACAGAACCTCCTGTTCCAGGTCTGCCAGGTCATCTGAAATTCCGAATAATATGGTTTCTTCTCCTGTCCATTGCGGATTCTGGTTCTGAATCAGAATGCTTGTTGGCCCGGTGATCTCAACATGAAGGTGTTCATTGTTTTCCCAACTGATCAATATCTCCCCTTCAAGTTCCCAGGAAACATATTCTGAGAAATCGATCTCTGCCGATTGATGCTGGTAAAAACTGACTGTTTCGGGTGGGAAGAAGAAATAACCGGGACTGTAATCAAGTGTGTATAGTTTAAAATCATCAAAATAAAAGCCTTCCTTGTTTATGATATGATCGCTGACAAGACGGAAGCGAAACCATACCTCCTCTTCTCCGGTCAGATGGGAAAGGTCTGCCTCTTCAAGCACCCATTCAGACTGGGTTCCGTCGTATACCGGTTGTCCGGGATCCTGATTGCCGCTGCCTGTGCTGGTGTAATTTCCTTCAAGGGGGATCCAGTTGTTTTGGTTGTCAACGGAATACATGAACTGAACATAATCCCAGTTTGCCTCAATGTCGAATCGTGTATGAAACTCAACCCAGGCAATGGTGGCATCGCTCAGGTCAAAAGCCTGCTGGCTGGTAATTGTGGTATTGGCATTGTTCTCGTAGTTTTGTCCGGGACTGTCTGCTATCGATGCCGGTGGTGAGAAATATTGCTGATTGCAGTTTCCCCAGCTTGTGGTGTTCCAGTTGGTAAGGTCATCACATGGATCGAAAAAGACCAGCTCCGGTTCACCGTAAAATTTAGTGATTGTGTCGTTCCAGGAGAAAGTTCCGTTGTCAAGTGATAAAACAAAGCTGATTTCTGCTCCGGTGTTCACATAAGGTTGCAGCTCCAGGCTTATGGATGCGGTTTCTGTCTCCAGCACCTCCATTCCGCTAAAGGTGACAGGATCCCCGGCATCAATTATCGTGGAGCTCAGCGGGGTGATGGAGACGGTAAAGTCTGCAGGACTGGCTTGGCCACGATTAAAGATCTTAAACTCAATGTCCGGGTTTTCGTGAGACAGATATTGTCCTGTCAGGTCTGTGAGTTCAGCATATTCCAGTGCCAGGCGCGCCAGTCCGATGTTCATGTGGGTGTGACCGGCACAGATCTCCTCAATTCTGTGAATTGCCGGCCAGAAGCCATCGCTGGGTTTGCCTGCTTCAGGGGTAAAGGCAAACACCTTATCCTTGGTTTCCTGTTCACCGTAAAACCAGTCGTCCGATACCCCATTGGCAAAGTAGCCAAGGGTTTCGTAACAGGTCCCATAAACATAATTGTTTTCCCTGGTGAGGTACTTTGCATATTCAATGAAAATATCTCCTTCGGGGGTCAATTGGTCGTTGTAGCCCCAGGGATATATCAACAAATCACTGAACGTGTGATTATTGAGGGCAAGTGAAAAATCATAGGTTTCGGCAAATTCTTTTTGCAACTGTGTTTCCGGTTCGGAAAAGGGGGCAGTACCCCGGTATGTTTGCATGGAGGGATTTGGTGACGATCCGGTATTGTCAAAACCCCACATGTAACCGAAATTTCGGTTCAGGTCAACACCGATGCTGCCATTTGAGTTGATGCGCATGTTCTTGCGATGCATGCTTCCCCCGTTTGGGTGGGTTGTTTCACAGTATACATAACCGTCGGGATTCACACAGGGTACAAAATACATTTCAACATTGTCTACCAGATACTGAATCTCCGGGTCGGAGTCATAGTTTTCCAGCAGGTACCACATCTGAAACAGCATTTGCTGCATGGATGCAGGTTCGCGGGCATGAGTAAGGGCTGTATACAAGACTTTGGGCTTGTCTTGTTCCACATCAGGATTGTTTGATATCCTGACCCAATAAACAGGCCGTGTCTCAATCGTGGTGGTTGTGCCAATTGGCAGCTTTTCAGAGATTAATTCCGGAAACAGGGTATGCATGGCATCCAGGTCGTCGAGCATCTCACTATAGGTGTGAAATCCACCCATCGAACCCAAAGTGAAATTCTCCGGTGTTGGGTACTGTGATCTTGGGGCGGCTTCCTTCATTTGTCGGTTTACCTCATCAATATCTACACCTTTATTTCGTGTCTGATAGAAGGTGCTCATGTCTTCAATGAGGATTGTGTATGAAAATCCGGCTTCAGAAAGCATTTTTAATTCAGATTCAGAAAATTCACCGGCTACCGACACGCCGGGTCTGAATTCAAACAGATCCATGGCAACACCAAGGGCAGCAACCTCTTTGATGTCGCGGTTGTCAAGATCTATTCGCACACGATGGTGTGTTTCGGCATTCAGACCCTGACTCAGAAACAGGTAAAGCAATAAAATTGTGAGATGACGTGAAAATAAAAACATAAGAACTGTTGGGTTTTTGTAGAATTATAGATTGATTATTTTTGTTTTTATGATGAAGCAAATATAGCATTTCTGTGAAGAAATTGTGATTTTTCTTTTGTTTTTAAGATCAAAACCATTGATATTAAGCAATTCAACATAGATTATATCCATTTGTTTTTAATCAGAAATTATACTTTTAAAAACCGTTAGTTATTTTCTTATATTTGTAAATGTTACATTATAATCGATGATAATAGGGGTGAATTT
>SKTA01000046.1 GCA_007122745.1 Bacteroidales bacterium | reverse complement strand
GATCGCTGACCCTGATGTGATCGATGATATGAAGCGTTACATTGACCTGAACAAGGAATACAAAGACCTGCAACCCATTATTGATGCCTATCTGGATTATAAAAATGTATTGGACAATTTAAATTCTTCCAGAGAAATGTTGCAGAAGGAAAAGGATCCTGAATTTAAGGAGATGGCCAGGGAGGAGCTGGAAGAATTATCGACCAGAAAAGACGAACTGGAGGAGCAAATCCGGCTTATGCTTATTCCTTCAGACCCGCAGGATGAAAAAAATGCAATAGTAGAAATTCGTGCCGGTACCGGAGGTGATGAAGCCGCTATTTTTGCCGGTGATTTATACCGCATGTACACCAAATTTTGCGAATACAAAAAATGGAAAACGGAACTGGTTGATATGAATGAAGGCACTTCCGGTGGCTTTAAGGAGGTGATATTTAATGTCTCCGGAGATGGTGTTTACGGATTGCTGAAATATGAGTCCGGTGTGCATCGCGTGCAAAGGGTGCCCCAAACGGAAACCCAGGGCAGGGTTCACACATCCGCGGCAACTGTTGCTGTTTTACCTGAAGCAGGAGAGTTCGATGTGGAACTGAAAGCAGCCGATATTAAAAAGGAAACCTTCTGCTCATCAGGGCCCGGAGGCCAGTCGGTTAATACAACCTACTCGGCAGTAAGGTTAACCCACAGCCCTACAGGTATTGTTGTGTCGTGCCAGGATCAGAAATCGCAAATCAAAAACCTGGATAAAGCCATGAAGGTTCTGCGCACGCGCTTGTTTGACATGGAATATAAAAAATACCTGGATGAAATCGCCTCCAAACGGAAAACCATGGTTTCATCAGGCGACAGATCTGCAAAGATCCGGACCTATAATTTCCCTCAGGGAAGGATGACAGATCACCGGATCGGGCTTACAATGTACAACCTGAGCTCGGTGATGGATGGTGACATACAGGAAATCATCGATGCTCTTCAGCTTGCCGAAAATGCAGAAAAGCTAAAAGAGGGTGTTGCATAAAGCGTATTCAGCCTATGAATCGAAAAGAACTGACAGCGCTAATGCGCAGGAAGCGCAGTTTCCTCTGCGTTGGCATCGATCCGGACTTTGAAAGGATCCCCAAACATTTGAAAATTACGGCGGATGACCCTCTTTTCGAATTTAACCGCCGCATCATTGATGCAACCATCGAATATGCTGTTGCCTACAAACCCAATACCTCCTTCTTTGAAGCCCATGGGAGTAAAGGATGGCATAGCCTTGAGAAAACCATTACCTACATCAAGGATCATCCCAAAGGGCCGGTGTTCACGATAGCAGATGCCAAAAGGGGAGACATTGGCAATACGGCAAAACAATATGCCCGCGCTTTCTTTGAGCAGATGCCATTTGACGCGATTACCGTGAATCCATATATGGGCCACGATTGTGTGCAGCCCTTTTTGCAATTCAAGGACAAATGGGCGATTGTTCTTGGTATTACCTCCAATCCGGGGGCCATGGACTTCCAAATGTTGCAGCCTCAGCTGCCCCTGCTGCTTGAAAAAATGGGTATCAAAACGGTTTACTGGAAAAAGCTTTATGAAACAGTGATCGGGCAAAGCATCAATTGGGGAAATGTCGATAATATGATGTTTGTGGTTGGCGCGACCCATTCCGATCAGGTATCTCACATAAGGGAGCTCGCTCCAAACCATTTTTTTCTGATCCCCGGAGTGGGGGCACAAGGTGGAAAGCTTGAAGATATCGCTGCAAAGGCAATGAATAAAGAGGTTGGTATCCTGGTGAATGCATCACGAAGTATCATTTATGCATCTTCAGGTGAAGATTTTGATGTACAGGCCGGAAAAGCTGCCAAAGCACTTCAAGGGCAAATGGATGCCATTCTTAAACAACATCAGTTGTAAGGCTTAAACCACTGTTGTCATTAGCTTATTTCCCTGATCCAAAAAACCATTGGTTTAAGGCTTTCCTGCGTTTCATTCAGATCCTGCCAGGAAAATGAGGTAACCAAATCCGGACGGCGGGTGTAGCCTCTTTTTACCCAAAATGGATCCAGAGGTAAATAACCGGCAGGTCGTCCTGGATGGTCATCAGGACGGACTACGGCACAAAAAGCTGTGTGACTGAAGCGTTTCAGTAATTTGGCGTGCATTTCCCGTTCGTCAAAAAAGAGGTGACCAATTCCTCTTCCCCGGTATGCTTTCATGAGCAATGATTCTCCGAAGTAGAACACCCTTTCAGGGGGTATTGCGGTGTTAACAAAAGGTGCTTTGACTTCTTCTGACTCTATCGACATCGGCATACCGGAGGATGCACCTACAACCCTGGCTCCATCGAGGGCAAGTACAATGATCGTTTGCCTGGAACGCAGATATACCGACAGGTATTCTTCCTCATATTCCAAACTACCATCGTACAGGTAGGGGAAATCACGAAAAAGCTCCATCCTGAGTCTTGCCAGGTCCTTTATGTAGGGCTTTATACAATTCCCAGTAACACTTTTTATTTGAATGTCCATTTTAATCTTAATCTTAGCCTTAATCTTAATCCCGAATCGCTTCGTTTCCCGAATCGCTTCACTTCCCGAATCGTAAACTCTCGGGACTTCGCTTACGCTCAGCCTTAACCTTAGAACCTTATTGGTTTGAAATCTTCATCATTTAGAATTGCTGCGCTGTCGCCGGTGGCTCGGATTACCAGCAGGCCGCGGTTCATTGCCATTCGCGCGGCATCGCAATGGTCGTTTAAGTATGCCACTGCACCTATCATCCCTTGTTTGCGAAAGCGGCGGCTGTGGTTTCTGACCAGCTGCAGCTGGGAGATGAAATGTTTCACCGCCTCCACGTTAAGTGACGATTTCACCTCCACCACCACAACCTCATCATTGTTCCTGGCCACAAGGTCCAGTTCATAATTAGGTTCCCCCTTGTAGTTCCTGACACGCGGACTGACCTTATGCACTGGAAAGTTACGTGCCTTGAGGATCCGAAGCAGGTTGCCCGATACCAGTGACTCCACCAGCTCGCCCCACCTGTCTTTGTATTCTTCCTTAAGTTCGCGAATTGATTGAAGGGTTTCCTTCGACTGCTCTTTCATGATCCGTTCTGTATCCTGGAACTTTCTGTCTGTATCCTGGAACTTTCTATCTGTTTCTTTAAACTTTCTGTCTGTTTCACGAAATTTCTTATCCGTTTCCTGAAACATCTGCCACACCTTCTCAAATGTCAGAGGTCCTTCTGGCTGATAGACAGCGGCGGGTTCATTGACCTCATTGTCGTTGTTCTGCTTGTTTTTGTTTTCTTCCATCATAATAAATCCATGCAAACCAAGGTAAAATTCATTCAACCATTTGTTTCAATGCAAAAATAAAAATAATCAAAGGCGTTTGCAAGATTTATTTTTATTTTGTTTGCTTATGGTCAGATACTTAGATTAAGCGGTAAATCAATTTTCGATTTTTGACAAACAACAAAGACACTCTCTCTCAGTTCCCAGTTCCCAGTTCCCAGTTCCCAGTTCCCAGTTCCCAGTTCCCAGTTCCCAGTTCCCAGTTCCCAGTTCTCAAACTTCTAAACTCTAAACTCTAAACTCTAAACTCTAAACTC
>SKTA01000062.1 GCA_007122745.1 Bacteroidales bacterium | reverse complement strand
GAATTCTCAGAATTAAGCAAATGCCCGATGTGGAGGTTATCGGCATTGAAGAAAAAGACCCTTACGGACCTTACGGGGCAAAAGGAATTGGAGAAATCGGAATGGTTCCTACCGCTGCCGCGGTGGCAAACGCTTACTTTGCCTTCGACGGACAAAAACGTACGGAACTCCCCATCAGCAGGAAATACTGAACACAAAGAAAACACAAAGAAAATATTAAGAAAAAATCTTTGTGCTTTTTGCTGCAAAACAGACACAACGAAGGATGATCAGATAAATATCTCGCAAAAAATAAATCATTATGTCTTTACTTCTGAAAAACGCCACCTTCATTCACTGGGACAGCCTCCATTTTGAGCAGGCTGATATTCTCGTACCTGCAGTACAAGATGCAAAAATCACCCTGATGAAGGCAGGTAGCGCTGAGCCGGACGGTCACAAGGTGATCGACTGCAGTGGCAAACTGGTTACAAAAAGTTTCGCCGTTGGTCACCATCACGTGTATTCAGCACTTGCCAGGGGGATGCCCGCCCCGCCGAAAGCACCCAATAACTTTCGTGAAATACTAGAATACATCTGGTGGACACTCGACAAAAGCCTGGATGAAGAAACCATCCGCTACAGCGCGCTGTCCACGGCAATGGCCGCTGCAAAGGCGGGTTCCACTTTTGTTATTGACCATCATGCATCACCCAATTGCATTGAAGGCGCCCTGGACATTATTGCTGATGCTTTTGATGAAGTTGGTGTAGGTCATTTGTTGTGTTATGAGGTTACAGACAGAGATGGCCAGGAAAGAGCTGAGCAAGGTCTGCTGGAAACAGCCAGATACCTTGAGAAACGTCAGGGTTTGGTGGGACTGCATGCCTCTTTCACTGTTGGACCTGATACCCTGGGCAGTGCTGTGGAAATCATGAGTGAATTCGATGCCGGTGCACACATTCATCTTGCAGAAGATAAATATGACCAGGAGCATTGTCTGCACGAGTATTACCAGCGTGTTGTAAGCCGACTCAATGAAGCCGGTATTCTGGAGTCATCAAAAACAATCCTGGTGCACGGTTTGCATCTTGATGCTGCGGAACGGAAGCTTCTCAATAAAAAAACATGCTGGCTGGTGCAGAACATGGAAAGCAACCTTAAAAACAAGGTGGGACTGTTTTCCGGAAATAACCTTGGCTCAAACATCATGCTCGGCACCGACGGGATGCACAGCGACATGCTCAGGAGCGCAAAGGCTGCATTCTTTACAGGGCAAATCGCTGACACAATCAACTTCAAAACGGCCTATCAACGTTTCAGAAATGTTCATAACTACCTAAGCATTAACAATTTTACTGGTGATGGTGAGAACAACCTCGTTGTACTGGATTATGACAGTCCGACCGAAGTGACCAAAGAAAATTTCACCGGTCACTTTGTTTTCGGCTTGTCGGCGAACCATATAAGGAATGTGATCTCAAAGGGCCGGCTCATCGTGGAAAACCGTAAACTGCTAACAGTTAATGAACCGGAGGTGTTAAAAGAAGCATCTAAACAAGCAAGGCGGTTGTGGAAAAAAATGGGCCGATAGACAAAAGAAACCTTATATTTGCCAATACATCAACACCTTTCAACTGTGTATAAATTAAACTCCCATATTGACACCCAAGGTCAGGAATTCCGGAAAAATTTCGAACATTATTCCCAAATCCTTGAACGCTACCGGCAGGTAATGCAGCAGGTGATGCTGGGTGGTCCTGAAAAAGCCATAGAGAAACACCGTTCCAGAAACAAGTTGTTGCCCCGCGAACGGATTGATTTGCTTATCGACCCCGGTACCCCTTTTCTGGAACTCTCTACGCTGGCAGCGTATGAGCAGTATGGCAATTCATTTCCGTCCGCCGGGATGGTTACCGGCATTGGCGTGATCCATGGCCATGAAACCGTAATTGTTGCCAATGATGCTACGGTGAAAGGGGGTACATACATAAAGGAGACCATCAGAAAACACATCAGGGCGCAGGAGATCGCCATGCAGAACAACCTTCCCTGTGTTTACCTGGTGGATTCCGGAGGGGTTTTCCTGCCTAACCAGGCAGAAGTTTTTCCTGACCGGAACGATTTCGGCCGCATCTTTTTCAATCAGGCCAGGTTATCGGCGCAGGGTTGTCCACAGATATCGGTTGTGATGGGCTCCTCAACGGCCGGTGGTGCGTACATTCCCGCCATGAGTGATGAATGCATCATTGTGAAGAACCAGGGAACCATATTCATTGGAGGACCACCTCTCGTGAAGGCCGCCACCGGTGAGGTGGTAACCCCCGAAGAGCTTGGAGGTGCAGAAGTCCATACCACCAAATCGGGTGTGGCAGACCACTTTGCAGAAAACGACCAGCACGCCATCTCCATCTGCAGAAGCATCTTTGAAACGCTTCAGCCACAGGAGAAGCAGCGGCTTGACATCAAAACACCCGAGGAACCTCTCTATGACCCGCGCGAATTGCCGGGCATCATGGAGGCAGACCCAAAAAAGCAATGCGACCCATATGAGATCATTGCCCGCCTTACCGATGGCAGTCGTTTTCATGAGTTTAAGGCGAGATATGCAACCACGCTGGTTACCGGATTTGCTCACATCATGGGCTATCCGGTTGGTATCATTGCCAACAACGGTGTGCTGTTTGCAGAGTCTTCCCTGAAAGGAACACATTTCATAGAACTCTGTAACTTCAGAAAAACTCCCCTTCTGTTCCTCCAGGACATTACAGGTTTCATGGTCGGAAAAACTTATGAAACATCAGGTCTGGCCAGGGATGGTTCCAAACTTGTGCATGCGGTGGCCAATACCACGGTACCAAAAATCACCATCATCACCAACGGATCATACGGTGCAGGCAATTACGCAATGGCAGGCAGGGCATTTGATCCCAACTTCCTGTTCATGTGGCCGGGGGCAAGGATCTCCGTGATGGGGGGAGAACAGGCAGCAAACGTTCTGGCTCAGGTCAAGATGGATCAGCTATCGGCAGCAGGCAAACCGGTGAATATGGAGGAGATCGAAAAGATGAAAAACGAGATCAGAGAAAAATACGAGAAAGAGGGTTCACCCTATTACAGCTCCTCCAGACTTTGGGATGACGGCATCATTGAGCCTTCCCAAACCCGGCAGGTTGTCGCTCTTGCAATTGCAACGTCACTGAACAAACGATTCGAAGAGCCGCGCAGCGGCATATACCGTATGTAAAAATGTGCAAATTAGCAGATGTGCAAATGTGAAGAAGTGAAAATTAGCAGATTTACTAATTAGCAAATTAGCTGATGTAAAGAAGTGAAAAACATCCACCATCAGCGCCCTGAAGGGCAGCTTAAACATGATTCAGGACACCGATATGGATATTAACACCTGGTACAATTAAAAACGGATGACAAAATAGTTTAATGAAGGATTATCAACATATAGAGCTTATAAAGCAAGAACACACAGCTGCAATCTGGCTGTCGCGCCCGGAAAAACGCAATGCCATCAACGCGCAAATGGCAGTAGAGCTGATTGAAATACTGACTTTACTTACCAGTGATGAGCAAACATACATCGTGTTATTGAGAGGCCGGGGGGATGTGTTTT
>SKTA01000064.1 GCA_007122745.1 Bacteroidales bacterium | reverse complement strand
CTGAGGTTTTTGGTCAACCACACCTGGTTGCCGATGGCGACTGTTCTGTAAACATTGCCATCCCCATCCATCACCACGCTTCCGGCTTTCAGCTCAATGGTCAGCAAACGCTCGTGCAAGCGGTCAACATAGGCTTTTATGGCAAGGTCGCCGGGGGCGGTGGGTTCGGCAATGTTTTTTATCTGGTGACCGCCACCGTCATTGCCCTGTGCCAATACGTCAGCCAGGTTTTGGGTCTCCTCGAGCAGGTAACCGGCTTCGGCATGGTTGCCGCGGTTGTATGCCTCGTGCCAGTTGGCAATGTCGCCGGTGGCGATTTCTGCAGCAAGGCTTTCGCTAAAAACGGGATCTGTTTCACCATAGGATTCGGCCGTGGTGGCAAGCAGGGCATAAGGCACGGCCGTAAGTGCCGTGATGCCGGTCAGTGAATAATTGACGCCGCCGGCTGGGTCTGTCTCCATTTTGATGAAGTATGGACCATCAGACCAGTCGATACCGGCAAAATTGCCTGAAACAACAGTGCCCTGCCCTACGACGAGGCTTACCAGGCCGTTGGCATTGCTCACCGTTGCATGGTCTTCAACAAATACGGCCTCGCCTTGTTCTGAGCCTTTTATGATGCTCGCCCGGATGCCGATGGACTCACCGGCCACGATATGGCCCTGGGCATCGCGCACCACGGCCTGGTGCACAAAGCCCGGCGAGGGCTGGGTAAATGATGAAAAACAGATGCTTATCGCTGCGATCAATAATGTAAATCGTTTCATGAGTAAATGATTATGTTGGTAATGCTGCAGATGCTATTTGTGAAACATGTAAATGGTCTAATTGCCAAGATCCCTGAAGCAACGGACGCTGAACCCATTCCTCTTACCGTAGTAGTAGCGGTACACAATACCGTTGCTACCGTACATGCCCCGGCTCCAGGCACTTGAGGATGAGTACTCGCTGGAAGACCACCAGTAACCGTAGTCCCCAACAGTGCCGTAACTACCACTGGTGTAACGGTACCCACCAAGAAGAGCCGAAAACCCAAACGCATCAAAGCCATAGTGTGTGCCGTGTGAATTCCAGCGAGGGTGTTCGTTTGTATTGCAGTCGCCTTCAAGTGGCGAGCCACTTTGCCGGCACGATTTTAATGCATTGGCGGCACCGTTGGGATTATCATCCTCATTTGGAAATCCTTGTGCTACAACATAATCAACCAGCTGCGTCCAGTCATCATCGCTGGCAACAGACTATCCGGCGGGGCAGAGACCCCTTGCGTCATCAACTGCATGCCAGTTATAAAGCTTACCGTAGGCTACCACCATTTCTTCAGATGAGTTGATGCCATCAACACTCTCATGCGGATAAACGGCATAAGCTCCTTCGCTTGCATTTTCCCAGTCTTCATCGCTCAAGTCGGTTAGAATGGGATCGCCATTGCGATATTGGCTCACCCTGAGGTTCTCCCTCATCCAAACCTGGTTGCCGATGGTTATGGTGCCATAGGTATTTCCATCGGCATCAGCCACAATGATCCCCGACTCCAGCTCCAGGGCTTCGAGCCGGTCGAGCAAGAGGTCAACATAGGCCTTTGTGGCTGCGTCCATTGGATCGGTCGGATCAGCGATGTTCCTGACCTGGTGCATGCTGCCATCGTTGCCTTGTGCCAACACATCCGCCAGGCTTTGCGTTTCTTCGGTCAGGTAGCCGGCATCTGCATGATTGCCCCAGTCGTGCGCCTCATTCCAGTTGTCAACGTCATCGCCGGTGATGCCTGCAGCCGGGCTTTCCTGAAACAAGGGGTCGACCTCATCGTAAGTCGCGGCGGTTTGCGCATGCAAGGCATACGGCACGGCAAGAAGCTCGGTAACGCCTTCGATGGTGTAATTCGTGCCACCTCCAGGGTCAGCCTCCGTTCGGAGGAAATACGGACCATCAGCCCAGTTGATGCCGGCAAAACTTCCCTCAAGCACATCGCCCTGCCCGATGACGTAGGTAATCAGTCCGTTGGCATTGCTTACCGGCTCATGCCTTTCAACATACACCGCCAGACCTTGCATGGTTCCCTGTAAAATGCTCACTTGTATGCCGATGGACTGGTCGGCCAGCAGTTCGCCCTGCGCATTGCGCATCACCGCCTGGTGGCTGATGCCCTGCGGCACCTGCGCCCATAAAGCGCCGGCAACAATAAACCCGGCTAAAAAAAGTAAAAATCTTTTCATGATCGTAAGGGTATTTATGGTTAAATAACGTCAATCGATAATCGATAATCGATAATCGGTAATCGACAATCGGTAATCGGCAATTATTTCTTTATGATTCGTTCAGTGCCTATTTCCTCGCCTCTTTGAACGCGGATCACATACAATCCGGGCTGTTGCCCCCGCAGGCTCAGATGGTGCTTCCGGTCAAACAGCTGATCATGTCGGATGATCATCTCGCCGCGCATCCCATAAATTATAATGCTAACCGGGGCATCATAAGTTTCAGCTCCCCGAATTTCCAGGGTAAAATCACCGCTGGTCGGGTTTGGATAGACCCTGAAGAAGGGCTTGCCGGTGTTTTCGACATCCTCTGATGACAAGGGCTCGTAGTAAGCCGTTTGCCCGGGTGAATTCAATGCTTTTGCGGCAATTATCGGCTCAACTGCAGATTCGCAGAAAAAACCATCCGTTGAAATGCGTGCCATCATATACCCACCGTACTCCACCACTGTACCCGGCAACATCAAAATATTGTTGCCAGCGATCAGCTCCACGCCTGTTCCGGAATTTACGACAAAGGTTTCGCCACCTCCGGCCAGGGTGATGGTTTGCGTGGCATCGAAGCATTGGTCTTCGCCCTGGAAAATGTCATCCGTTTTTAAATGACGAGTTACCGGAATGCCAGGACCCGGATCATCATCAAAAAAGAAAACCTGCTGCACGCCAAACTGCATGCTGCCGGTTTCCGACACATAATACTCGAAGCCGCTTTGACCAGTTGAAAAACTCATGCTGCCATGTTCAGTCGTTATATCGCCTCCGGCTGATACGACACTTTGTTGGGCATGGATGAAAAACGGAAGGGAGATCAAAAGGATCAATAAACATGTTTTCATGGCTTTTGTTTTTGTTAAAATCGCACCCAACTAACAAGCAGGCAGTAATCGTTTCTTTCAGATGAAAGGGATACTGACAATGAAGTTAAACAGCAGTATAATAAAATTTCTAACATATCCAAATGTTAATTCTATATACGTTTTAAAGTCATTTTGTTAATTTTTATTTTATTTTTATTATTAAACTAATTTATAATTTAAAAAAAATATTTTATATGTCAAATCAATTTATCCTATTTTATTAACATTTTTACTTTGCACATCTTAATATTTGCACATTTGCACATTAACACATCTTCTAATTTATTTCCCCTTTTTGTTGTTTAATTAATAAATAAGGGCTAAATTCGCCCTTTAATTGCTAATTAATTAACAGCTTACTTTTTTACAAATTTTTTAAATCATTTTTATTATGAATTTAGAGAAGATAATGTCAGACCTGGAGCGTAAGAATCCGGGCGAAAAGGAGTTCTTGCAAGCAGCACGTGAAGTACTGGAAACCATCATCGATGTGGTTGAAGAAAATCCAAAATACCAGGCTGCCAACAT
>SKTA01000129.1 GCA_007122745.1 Bacteroidales bacterium | reverse complement strand
GCTTGAGCTGTCCAATTTGTGCAAATTTGAGAAACAATTTGTGTAACTTGTGGACAGAAGAACAAAGAACCCTAAACCTTTTAATTCCATATGAAACGAACAAAACAGGGCAACACGATTAACACATCAGCAAAAAAGGTTGAAATGCAAATCGTAGCGCATGAAAACGAAAGCTACTTCAAAATCAGCAATCACGATGCGATGCGCCCCTTTTTTATGAGTATCGTGAGTGACGCGAATCACTGGATGTTTGTTTCCAGCAACGGGGGGCTTACTGCGGGGCGTAAAAATCCTGAATATGCCCTGTTTCCATATTATACCGAAGATAAAATCACTGAATCAGCAGACAATACCGGGAGCAAAACGATCTTACAAATCCATACAGATGAGGATACCCTTATCTGGGAACCCTTTTCAGAAAGGTATGGCGATAAATATTCAATAAATCGAAACCTCTACAAAAATATCTTTGGAAACAAAATCATTTTTGAAGAGATCAATCTCGACCTTGGCCTTATATTCAGGTACCAGTGGAATTCTGGGAAAACATATGGCTTTATTCGTAAAGCAGAATTGATCAACAACTCTGACAATCAACATCAGGTAACCCTTTTGGATGGTATACAGAATATCATGCCCTACGGTGTACCCGCAGACTTGCAAACATCTACCAGCAACCTGGTGGATGCTTACAAAAGAAATGAATTGGAACCGAAAGCCGGGGTTGGCATCTATGCGCTCAGTGCCATTATTGTTGACAGGGCTGAACCGAGTGAAGCACTCAAGGCAAACATCGCCTGGTCAGTGGGATTGGATAACCCAAAATATCTGCTGTCGTCATCGCAGCTAAAAGATTTCAGATTGTATCAGGAAATCACGACAGAAAATGAGATAAAAGGTGAAAAGGGAGCCTACTTTGTGTCTGCGAACATATCCCTACCCCCGAAAGCTGAGAAAAAATGGACAATCGTGGCCAATGTCAACCAGGGTCAGTCCCAGATCATCAGCCTTTCACAGGCTATCCAACAAGATCATCAGATTTTACAAAAAATCCAGGAAGACATTGACTCCGGTACGCGAAGCCTTATTCAGCTGGTTGCTGCAGCAGACGGATTGCAGTTTACCGCAGACAAATTGCACAACACACGCCACTTTTCCAATGTGCTGTTCAACATTATGCGGGGTGGTATTTTCGACGACAATTACCGTATTGAAAAGGATGACTTTTTCAGCTACCTTGAGAAAGCCAACAAGGAGGTTGTGGCCAGAAACCGCGAATTTCTCGGGAATCTCGAAAGCACCTTCAGCCAATCAGACCTGAAAAAACATCTTACCAAATGTGAAGATGCTGACTTAATAAGGCTCTCATTAGAGTATCTGCCGCTGAAGTTCAGTCGCCGGCACGGCGACCCCAGCCGTCCCTGGAACAACTTTAACATCAACACCCAAAGTGAAGTGGATGGCTCCAAAATCCTTGATTATGAGGGGAACTGGAGGGATTTGTTCCAAAACTGGGAGGCACTGGCCTGGTCCTATCCCGAATTCATTGAAGGGATGATCCTTAAGTTTTTGAATGCATCCACTTTTGACGGTTACAACCCTTACAGGGTAACGAAGGATGGTTTCGACTGGGAGATTGTGGAACCGGACAATCCGTGGTCTTACATAGGCTATTGGGGAGATCATCAGATTATTTACCTGTTGAAGTTTCTGGAGATCATTGACAAACATCAACCGGGTAAGCTGCAGGAATACTTTGACAAGGACTGGTTTGTTTATGCAGCAGTTCCCTACATCATCAAACCGTATGATCAAATCCTGGAAAATCCCAAAGATACCATTGCGTTCGATATGCAGTGGGACGAAGCGATCAGGAAAAAACGCACCTTGCTGGGTGCTGACGGGGCGCTGCTTACCGATGGAAGCAAGGACATTTATCGCGTGAACTTTCTTGAAAAAATTCTCGCAACAGTGCTCACAAAAGTGTCTAATTTTATCCCTGAAGCAGGGATATGGCTGAACACCCAAAGGCCTGAATGGAATGATGCCAACAATGCACTTGTAGGCAATGGTGTTTCGATGGTCACACTATACTACCTGCGCCGGTTCATGAAATTCCTCCAGCGGATTTTGGATGATTCACCCATTGAAAGTGTTAAGGTATCAAGTGAGCTGATCGAATTTTACCACAATGTCAGGGAAACGCTTTATGCGTTCAGTCCTTTGCCGGATCACCCTATTAAAGACACACAAAGAAAGACCATCATGGATCGCCTGGGTGTCGCGGCATCCGAATACCGACACCAAATCTACAAAAAGGGTTTCTGGGGCAAGAAGAGAAGTGTTTCGGTTTCCGGATTGCAGAAATTCACAGCCGTTTGTCTCGAATCCCTTGATCATTCCATCAGGGCTAACAAACGGACAGATAAACTGTATCATGCCTATAACCTGATCACGATCAGGGAATCGGCCGTTTCTTATGAACACCTGAATGAAATGCTTGAGGGTCAGGTGGCCGCCCTGAGTTCCGGTTACCTGTCTCCGGAAGAAGCGTTGGAATTGCTGGATGCATTAAAATGCAGTGCGCTGTTCAGGGAGGACCAGTATAGTTACATCTTATACCCCAATAAGGAATTACCCGGCTTTTTAAGTAAAAACATTATTCCCGCATCGGACATACAGTCCTCTGAGTTATTAACAAAACTGGTTTCCGATGAAAATAAGGAGATCGTCGAACAGGATATCCTGGGAGGTTTCCATTTCAATGGAAATTTCCGAAACGGCAATGACCTTAGCGTTGCACTGAACAAACTTGCTGCCGGCGGTTACGATGCCCTGGTTGCAAAAGAAAAGAAGCGGGTCCTGGATATCTTCGGGAAGGTTTTCAACCATAAAGCATTTACCGGCAGATCGGGCACCTTTTTCGCCTATGAAGGACTGGGATCCATATACTGGCACATGGTATCTAAATTACTCCTGGCTGTTCAGGAATGCTGTCTGAAGGCCATTGATCAAGAGTCTGATCCTGAAATAACAGGCAGGCTTCTGGAGCATTATTACGAAATCGATGCCGGGATAGGGGTACACAAGCCTCCCACACTATATGGCGCATTCCCGACCGATCCATACTCACACACACCTATGCACAGGGGTGCACAGCAACCCGGCATGACCGGACAGGTAAAAGAGGACATTCTTGCACGCTTTGGAGAGTTAGGAGTTTTTGTTACCAGGGGTCAGCTGCACTTCAATCCGGGACTGCTTCGAAGAAAAGCATTTCTTAATAAAACGGACACCGTTGAGTATTTTGACATCCGTCATGGGCAACGTTCGTTGCAACTGGAGGCCGGTTCCCTTTTTTTTACTTACTGTCATACTCCCGTAATTTATAAGATTTCTGATCAGGAAGGGTTGAAGGTGTTTCATTCTGATGGAACAGAAACAAGCTTTGACACACTTTGGCTCGACCCCGAAACCAGCCGGCAGGTGTTTCAGCGTACCGGCAGCGTCGAACGGATCGTGGTATATTTTAAAAAAATGCTTAGGTGTTTAGATGATTGATTGTCAAAGGTTTAGGGTTTAGGGTTTAGGGTCAACAATCAACCAATCAACCAATCAACCAATCAACCAATCAACCAATCAACCAAT
>SKTA01000226.1 GCA_007122745.1 Bacteroidales bacterium | reverse complement strand
CTCAGGGTAAGTCGATTATGCTAAGGATGAGCAACGCCCGTGAAATCAAAAAACAGGATTATCCACAGTTATACAACATTGTTGAAGAGATACGTTTGTCAGCGGGAATGCCTGCAATGCCAAAGATCTACGTAATCGAGGATGATGCTCCGAACGCATTTGCAGCCGGGATGAATCCGGATAAAAGTGTGGTAGCCGTTACCACCGGGCTGCTGAGAATGATGAACCGGGATGAATTGCAAGGCGTAGTGGCGCACGAGATATCGCACATCATTAACCGCGACATCCGGTACATGACATTGGCCACGGTAATGGTCGGCACGGTAGCTATTTTGTCACAAATCTTTGTAAGGAGCATGATTTTTGGCGGGATGCGCGGAGGGCGCAGCAGCTCGGGAAACAAAAAGGGGCATCCCATCATGTTGATCGTAGCGCTGCTCTTTGCTATTCTGGCTCCGATTGCGGTTCGTTTGCTGTATCTGTCTGTTTCACGCAAGCGCGAATACCTGGCTGATGCATCTGCGGCCCGTCTGACCCGTTATCCGGAGGGACTTGCTTCGGCATTGGAGAAGATTGCCGGTTCTACGCGCGACCTTAAGGTTGCCGACAAATCGATGGCACCCATGTACATTGCGAATCCGCTAAAGCCTAAAGGAAAGCGTTTGCGCAACCTTTCCAGCACCCATCCGCCGCTTGATGAGCGTATCCGAATATTACGCGGCATGGGCAAAAACAGCAGCTATGCCGGCTACCAACAGGCTTATCAGTCGGTTACCGGATCAGGGAAAGGGGTGATTCCAAAATCTGCTGTTAGTCAAGCATAATTGTCTGATTATTTCTTTTTTTTGATTATTGTACTAACTTTGTAATTACAATAGTCGTTTGTAGATTTGTCTCATGGCACCTAAACACATCATGACATGCAGGTTCGTGTTATAAAAATTGGAAATTCCCGGGGGATCCGGCTCAGTAAGAATATTATTCAGAAATATAACATCCAGGAAGATGTGGAGCTGATTCTTGAAGATGAGCAGATCGTGCTTAAACCAATCAGCAAAGTCAGACAAGGTTGGAATGAAGCTTTCAAAGAGATGCATCAGCAGGGTGATGACCGGCTTCTAATGGATGATGTTTTTGAAGACGAGGACATTTAAGATGTTTTAACGGATTTAAAAGACAGTTATGCAGCAATACGACCTTGTTTTGGTAAATCTTGCCCCGGCGATTGGGAGTGAAATCCGGAAAACCTGTCCCTGCGTTGTCATTTCGCCTGATGAGCTGAATAAAAACCTGCGAACCATTGTGATTGCGCCGGTTACCTCTTCCGGCAAGCGATATCCTACACGGATAATTGTTGATCAACAACATGTTCGTGGCATGGTTGCATTGGACCAGGTCAGGACAATAGACAAACAACGCGTTTTAAAAGCATTGGGTCGTTTAGATGCAACCACCATCAAAAAAGTAAATGAAATAATCAGGGAAACGTATGTGGAATAGTAAAAAAATATTTAAATTTGCACCCTCAAACGGCTCCGTAGCTTAATTGAATAGAGCATCTGACTACGGATCAGAAGGTTCCAGGTTTGAATCCTGGCGGAGTCACCAGAAAAACAGCCACTTACGTCATTGGAGATGTAAGTGGTTTTTTTATTTAGCATACTTTTTAACATACTTTTGTAGAGATACCCCAGAAATCACTTTACCATCACAAACCTTCAGGCACAGAAAAACGCGTCATTTTCTTCCAGGTTGAAATTTTTCAACCCTGGAGGTCTGAAAAAAAGCACCTGCTACTTGCAAGTGCCATTGGTTGTCATTGCCACACATAAAGCTTTCAACCCCGAAACCTCAGGATGTAATTTATATAAATGTGGGATTTTTGCTTTCTATATCTGTATGTCCTGCTTGCCGACGCTTGTGGGATATTGAATAAGAATTTATTGCCTTTCAGCCATCTCCTGCAGAATGCTTTCCATCCTGTCAAGCCTTGCTTTCAACACACTGTTATCTTGTTTCAACAGCTCGATTTCAGATTGCTGCTCCTTGATGGCTTCAACCAGCACGGGTATCAATGCGGTGTATTCAATTGAATAAATGTCGTTAAGCTCATCGTATAATACCGGTTCGGGCAGTATGTCAAGCACGTCCTGCGCCATGAATCCAAGATGGAAGCGATTGTTGCCGTCTTGAGCTTCATCCCATCTAAACCGCACCCCCCGGAGCTTCATCACCTTGTCAAGGTTATTCTCAGCTTCAAGATGCTGGATATCCTTCTTTAGTCTCATATCGCTCCAGGTTGACCACGCGGTGTTTCCCCCGATTGCCAGTGCCCCGGAAATGGCAAATACCCTGGTTCCTACCTGGACGCCTGTCGTAGAACTCAAATTAATGGCAAACGAATAATCTCCTACAGCTCTGGATCCTCGTCCCAAAGCGGTGGAATTATTCCCCGAAGCTGTTGTGATCATTCCCATGGCAATGGAATAATTTGCCGAAGCAGTTGTGTAATAACCCATGGCGATTGAATTATCTCCTGAAGCCGTTGCAAATCTTCCGGCTGCGGTTGAAAAATGTCCTGAAGCATTTGTATTATTGCCCATGGCTGTGGAACTGCTTCCCCACGCGGTGGTTTTATTGCCCATGGCAGTCGAAGCACTTCCCAGTGCCTTTGTTTGATCGCCCATAGAGGTTGATATATATCCCGAGGCAAGTGTTTGGTTGCCCATGGCGGTGGATGTATTTCCGGAAGCATTTGAATTATATCCCATGGCGGTGCAAGAGAAGCCTGTTGCCTCAGAAGAATTTCCCATTGCGGTGGAAGAGCTTCCGGAAGCAGTTGTTTGGGAGCCCATAGCTGTGGAAGAACTTCCGGAAGCAATTGTTTGGTTACCCATGGCTGATGAAAACGAGCCTTGTGCCCTGGTGTTATACCCTGTTGAAAAAGAATAATCGCCTATATTGTGCTTATCCCAATTAACACTCAAAACGCGACCAGCCCTGAATGCAGCCTTGTCAGGATACCACATCATACGGGTTCCTGCCCCTGATGCCGGCGGATTGCCGGGACTTGTAGATTTGTACAACCCTGTAAAAAGCACGTTACCTCCGCCTGTGCCTGTTCCGGCTGCGTGAAGCAGTGCGGCGGGAACACCCGTGCCTATACCGACATTGCCCAGGCTGGAAATCGTCACCCTCGCCGAACCGTTAGTCGCCAGAGAAAAGCCTTGCGCAGACCAGGTTCCCAGGCTGCGGTTAACACCACGTAAACGTATGTTGCCGTTTATGTCAAGCAGTTGTGAAGGTTGGCTCGTGCCAATGCCAAGCTTATCATCCTGGATTATAAACACATCCTCAAAGCTTTCGTTTACCGTCCAATCCCACCGATCGCCATAAGTATAGCCCGAAAGGCTGCCAAAGTTTATTGTCACGCCAAAACCAATGTCTATCTCTGGGGCAATCTCCAAAGGACCAATCCAGGCTGTGCCACCATCATTACTAATCTCAATCAAGTTGGGTGTTGGCCCGGTGTTTTCAATGCGAACGGCATAATGTGTTGCCCCTGTATTATTGTAGCCTGACACATCAACCTCAAGGTCATTCAAACCCGTCCCGGTAAAAACAACACCCAACCATTCACCAGGAACAGACACGTGTAGTTTGCCCTGGGGCGATGATTCGCCGATGCCCACATTACCACCAATGAAATAAATATGGTCTCCGCTTTGTTTCCACTGGCCATCACCGCTGCTTACAGCATAGAAAGCATACGGCACACTCAAAAACTGCATAACCCCACCAATAGAATAAGACGTTCCGCCTGCTGGATCTGCCTCTGTTTTCAAAAAATAGGGTCCGTCTGCCCAGTCGATCTCCTCAAATATCCCGTCAACAACATCACCTTCCCCGATAATGTAAGTAATTAGACCATTTGGATTTGATATTACGTTATGGATTTCCACATAAACGGCCTCTCCGTCATGTGCTCCCTGAATAATGCTCACCTGAAGACCAATTGGAGATTCCACAATCAGGTTGTTTTCAGCATCACGCATTACCGCCTGGTGGCTTATGCCTTGTGGGGTTTGTGCAAGAATACCCGCTGTGATGATAATCCCGCTTAAAACAAGTATGAATCTTTTCATGATGTTTTGGTATTTATTGTTTGTATTTTCAATGGTTATCTTTTGATGATTCGTTCAACGCCCATCTCATCACCCCGATGAACACGAATCATATAAAGTCCGGGCTGCTGTCCTTGTAGGCTGAGATGGTGCTGCCAGCCTGTTAACTGGTCGTTGCGAATAATGACCTCACCACGCATTCCATATATCTCTATTGTACAAGGTGAATCAGAGTTGTCTGACGTTATCTCTACTGTAAAATCTCCGGTGGTAGGATTTGGATAGACCCTAAAAAAAGGCTTGCCATGATCATCAGTTTTGGATATTGCCAATGGGCCTCGATGTGTAGTATTATCAGGCCCATAAACATCAATAGAAGCCACAATCGGCTCTTCAAGATCACAAAACGGACCTCCTGATGAAGTGATTCGGGCATGCATATAGCCACCATATTCAACTCGTGTTCCCGGCAGCATCAATATGTTGTGACCGGCGATCAGTTCAACCCCCGTTTCTGCTTCCACAATGAAAGTATCGCCACTACCAGCTAGAATAATTGTTTGGGTGGCATCGAAGCATTGGTCTTCGCCCTGGAATATATCTTCCATTGTTAAATTCCGTATTGGCGGTACTTCAGGATCCTCTTCATCAAAAAAGAATACCTGCTGCATTCCAAACTGGATGCTGCCAGATTCGGTTGAGAAATACTTAAAGTCTGTTTGTCCCGTTGAAAAACTCATGCTTCCTCCTAAACCTGTTGCTTCTCCACCTGCAGAGACGATGCCCTGCTGTGCATTGGATGCAATAACTCCCAACCCCATTACGAAGATCAGGGTCAGGATAGGTTTCGTATGTTTCATATCATATTTGTTGTATAGATTGATAAAAGGCTGATGTCCCGTTATAGATCAAAATGTGCTGACTATCCTGTCAAACTGAGAGTAGCATGAAAAGACATATAACTTTTTACATATATTTCTCAGTGGGCACTTAATCCTTAATACAACGGATTGACATTCCACCTCTCCTGTCTAGGTTACTAATATAGGCGTTTGTAGTGTTATGATATAAAATCATATAAACCCCGTTGCCGGGTGGAGGTGTAGATGGGCCTTGGGTAGCACTCCAGAATCGGGCATTGTTCTTAAAGTGTACATAATCTAAAAATGAACCATTATATAACCGGGCACCCATGGCGATGGCAGTAAATCCGGATTCATTGGTGGCGCCTTCATTAGGGCTATTCCAGTATGTGGTTCCGGTTTTTTTTAGTTTACCGCCGGCAATAAATGTTCCACCCAAATAGGTAATCAATGTATTCAGTTCATTTTCTGTTGGCACATGCCACCCTACGGGACATATATTCCCCGATGAAGCTGCATACCAATTGTATAAAGCACCATAAGGATTATCATACTTAACCGAGTCATTATCATACCAGCAATAAGCAGGTGTATTTAAGTATGACCATTCTGAATCACCTTCTACTTTTGGAATGGGAGTGCCATCATTGAACCTTGTGGTTCGCAGGTTTTTTGTCATCCATACCTGGCTGCCAATTGTTACTATCGGATAAACATTTCCGTCAATATCTCTTACAGCATATCCCGCTGCAATTAATATATCAAAAACATCATCCATTAAATCATTCACGTATGCTTCTGTAACAGCATCTTCAGTAGTTCTGGCATGCAATGCGTAAGGCACACTCAACAATTCGCTGGTGTGCAAAAGCGTATAGTTTGACCCTCCCTGCAGGTCGGTTTCAGTTTGAATGAAATAGGGGCCTTCTGTCCAGATAATTTCCTCCATGCTTCCTGACACAACAGTGCCATCTCCAATTTCCAGGCTTACCAACCCATTGTCGTTGGTGGTCGCAAGGTGCGTCTCAGTATAAACAACCACGTCCTCAGAACTGCCCTGCAAAATACTGACCTGTATGCCGATACTGCTGTTAGTTACAAGTTCTCCACCCCCATCCCTGATCACTGCCTGGTAACTCATTTTTTGTGGCACCTGGGCCTGTATCACGCTGATAGCTGTAAGTAATACTATCAATAAAATAAAAAGTTTACCTGTGTCAAGTGTTTTCATGAAGTATTATTATTCATCGAGTCCAACCAGCATTCTGGTCAAATAATAATTTTTAATAGCTGGGAAGTATGGTTGGTCCTTACTGATTAATTACCGATTTAAAATCATGACTGCGGACTGCAGGAAAAAAAGAAAACAACCCAAGAATAGTAACCGTAGTTGATGAATCAGATGGTTAATAAATGTAGTTTATGCTATTCAATCTGTATATTCAAATCATCAATACATTTCGACGCATATCTATTTTGGAAATATACAAACAATTGTTTAAAAAAGCAAGTTTTTTAACACAATCTTTGTTTGGTTTAATTATTTTTGCATACAAAATCAATTCACGGAATAGCTACCCTTAGCAGGGGAGATTTGAAAGATCGATTTTAAGCCCGCCACAAGCCACTTTCACAGGCTTTTCGGTCAGTGCTGATACCTGATAAGCAAAGAGGTTTTTATCGCTGTCAGGCTCAGATAGGTGTATAAGAACAATATTCTGCACCTCAGATAAATCCTGCACCTTAAGCACGGACTTGGTGGACTTAAGATCCATATGCGAAGTAAGAAACCTTTCTTGCTTTGATGGGTATTCAATGCCCCTCATAAAATCATTATCGCCTTTAAGCTTCTTGCAGCAGCTGTATTTTCTTCAATATCAAAACGAAATGTAACACGATTACTCAGGCTTTTTTAACAAATGTTTTTTGCTTTATGTTTTTGATTATTTTTGATATGAAGGAAAAATTCAAGCAGGTTAGCTTTCGTCGGGTACGTTCCAAACACCATACACCAATGCGCTGCTCAGTTATCCTATATGTTTTGCTTCATGTTGTGGCGAATCTTATTGCCGCGCCGCCGGATAATGTCACAGGTCGTATTTTCGACAACGACACCCGTGAAGCATTACCGGGTGCAACGATCATTGACAGCCGGGGCCGTGTAACAAGCAGCGACATCAACGGACATTTCTCACTCTTTGTTCCTGACAGACAACAAACCATCACCTTTCAATATGTTGGATATCAAACTGTTCACGAAACTATTGTTGTATATCCGGACAGTTTATTGATGTTGCATATCGGGATGACGGCAAAAGCTACCGAGATCGAACAGGTGGTGGTCAGTGCCAGCAGGATAGAACAAAAGGTGGCCGAATCCACGGTGTCGGTCAGCATCATCCAGCCTGATCAGCTTGCTTCGGGGCATCTGACCGATCCGGAGGAAATCCTGAACAAGTCCTCCGGCATTCAAGTGCTCGACGGACAGGCTTCCATCCGAGGTGGTAGCGGCTACAGTTACGGAGCCGGTAGCCGGGTGCTCGTACTCATTGATGGCCTTCCCGCTCTCACGCCGGATGCAGGGAGTGTCAGGTGGAGATCGTTACCCCTTGAAAACATCTCCCAGGTGGAGATCATCAAAGGGGCTTCATCCGTGTTGTACGGATCTTCTGCACTAAATGGGATCATTAATTTCCGAACAGCAGAAGCCACAAAAGAAGGAAAAACCAGCTTCTATACCGAATCAGGGGTGTTTGGCAACCCTCGCCAACGCAATTGGATCTGGTGGGATAAGCCCAGAACCTATCACAATGCATCTTTGGCGCACAGTCAAAGGACCGGGCAAACAGATATCACCCTGGGAAGTTTTTTTTTGCTGGACAATGGCTATCGCAAACTCGACGATAAAAAGCTGGCACGCACTAACTTCCGGATCAAACGCAGACACCGCCAGGTGGACGGACTGAGTTACGGACTGGCCATGAACGGTGGCATTATCGACAAACACGACTTCATCCTCTGGGAAGATGCCGAATATGGTGCGCTTAAACAAAACGAGATGTCAGCCTCGCAAATGCGGGGACTATATGTATTCGCAGATCCTTTTGTCAGCTTCAGGCAAGAAGACAGGCAAACCCATGATCTGCGGCTACGCTTTCAGGCTTCCGATAATACCTTCAGGGAGGATGACAAAAACAACAGCCGGACAAGATCTGTATATGCTGAATACCAGACATGGTTCAGGGCAGCAAAAAGCCTGAGCATAAATGCAGGTGTATCCCGGTATGACAGTAATATTCGATCAAACTTATATGGGAATCATGAAGCGATGAACATGGCTGTCTATGCCCAGGCAAACATACATCCCAACGAAAAAACCACCCTTGTAACAGGCTTGCGTCTTGAGCATAACGCTTTGAATAATGTCAGTGACAAGCCAGTGCTGCTCTTCAGGGCCGGTGCCAATTACAGGCTACGCAGCGCAACATTTTTGAGGGCATCATTCGGGCAAGGATATCGTTACCCGTCCATTGCAGAAAAACATGCGGCAACAACGATCGGCCCGGTGAATATTATCCCAAACCCAAATATTCAAGCCGAATCGGGATGGAACGCCGAATTGGGTGTTAAACAGGGACTATTGACACCACGACTCGATGGACTGATTGATCTTGCCTTATTTTACGGACAAAACACCGATATGATTGAATATATGTTTGGCTTCCACTATAATCTGCTTACAAATAGATTTGAAATGGGTTTTATGGCCACCAATATTGAGCATTCGAGAGTATATGGAACAGAACTTGAGTTTTTGATAAACCACTCCCGGGGGCTTTTCAAAAATACAATATCAGGTGGATACGTATTTATGCTACCAGTGGAGTTCAATCCCGAGACGAATCGAAATACCGGCGATTATTTGAAGTTCAGAAGAAAGCATTCCGCAAACCTCAGCTTCACAACAACCTACAACCGTTTGAAGGGCGGGCTTTATTTTTATCTGAAATCGAGAATACTCGAAATTGATGACGTGTTCCTTAATCCGTTGACCCGCGAACAAATCATGCCTGGCTTTTACGGCTACTGGCAAGAAAACAACAAAGGACATTTTGCCGCCGACCTGAGCATCGGTTTCCGGCTAAGTCAGAAACATCAGTTGTCTTTGGTGATTAAAAACTTCACCAATACCGAATATATGGGGAGACCAGGAGATATCAGGCCCCATCGCAACTTCAGTTTACGCTTTAGCGGGCAATTGTAGATGTCACAAAGGGAATATCCACATCTCCCACGATGGCTGCAAAAGATCCACTGATCTCAATTTGCAACTCTTCCATAGGCTGGGTAAATTTGAAACCACTTGCCGACATCTCAAAGCTGCCTGCAAAGCTGTCTGATGTCGATTCCTCAATAGTGATGGAGCCATCATCAGAAAAAAAGAAATACATGTGTATGATCTTAAGTAAAGTAGCCACAAAATGGTCCTCGTTAAAAATCATATCCTCACTGACATCTTCATAATCCAGTTCTCCAATCAATGTTGTACCAATTCCCGGGCGATTACCACCCTTTACAAATACCAGGTTTATGGTTTCGTCAGTGGTAAAGAGGGTAAGGGCAAATACTTCCTGACCCGTTTCATCATTGGTAATTTCGCCAAAAATTGCAAAGCCCTCCCATTCTTCTTCAAAATAGCCTGTGACTTCTAAAGAAAAATATCCCTGCGATGCATGGGTAAAAATGGCTATCAAATTCCTGTCCTCTGTCGCAATGAATTCGTACAGGGCATCCTGATGCACCACCTCACCCTCTTCGAGCCAGTAAATAAACTGATAGTCTTCGTTAGGAACTGCCTCCAGGGTAACTGTTTCACCTTCTGTATATTCACCAGTGCCAACCACATATCCAAAATCTGCATCATTGGATACGGCTGAAATGGTGTATACCTTTAGGTCGTCGTCATCGCTGCATGCAGACAATGCAACAATTGCAAAGACAATTGCCAGACACACTCCAATTATTTTCATCATAGCTTGGTTTTTTGGGGTTAATGATGTTGTTTATCGTTTATCTCTCAAAGTTACGGCAGATTTTTCAATTTTTAAATAATCAGATAAGAATTATCCTGGCTAACAATGTTTCATAAATCATCATTATCATTATAACAGGCAGAAATATTTTCTTTCGCTTGCTGACCAGCTACCTTTTGATCAGCCTTTCAACCCCCACCTGGTCACCTTTCATTACCCGTATGATGTACATGCCAGGCTGGTGTCCTTCCAGGCTAAGTATGTGCAGCCTTTGCGGCGGCAGCTCCTTGGTAAACAAACGAGCGCCAAGCATGGAGTGTAATTCAACAGTAATGCCTTGCTCCAGCTCAGCAGTGGTCAGTTCCAGTGTAAACGTGCCATCTGTTGGGTTTGGGTAGAGTTTAAAGAAGCCGTTTTTGCGGATTTCGTATGGGAAGTCGGCGGAAACAACATCTTCTTTAGGAATTACCAACTCTTTTGCAATTTCAATCGCTTTAGGGATGCCACAGTAATCGTCTTCGTGCTCTGCGATGCGGGCGAGGAGGTAGCCACCTTGTTCAACTGTTGTACCTGGGAGCAGGTGGATGCTTTCACCGGCAATTAGGGTGACACTGCCACCTGCTTTGACGGTAAAGTCGGAGACGGTGATGGTTTGAAGGGCGTCGAAACATTCGGTGTCGCCGTCGGTTAGTGTCTCATCAGACAAAACCAGGTTTTCCGGTATGCCTGTTTCAGCAAAGTTGGCCGTCAGTGATACGTCTGATGCAGGCATTGTAACTGTGGTGCTGGACGAGTTGGCATCGTGCACGTGTTCGGTGTCGCCTGTCCAGTTCACGAAAACCCAACCTTCGTTTGCTGTGGCCGTAATGCTTACCTGGGTGCCGGTTGCATACTCTCCTGCACCGGCAACCACACCCGTGCCGGGAGGATTAACATCCAGATCAAGATTATAAGTAACCGGCGGTTCTGCCAGAACCAGGGTAACGGTAGTTCCTTCTTTCACAAGCAGTGTGTCCAGTGTTGAAATTAAGCCGTCTTTAAAGGCAGTAATTTCGTAATTCCCCAAAAAGCCACAGACAAAAAACTCACCATTCTCATCTGATAATCCTTCCTCTTCTGTCCACCACTGGTTAAACACCAGGTCGGTGTAGGCAAAGTAATTGGGCTTCTCCGTCCAGTCGGTTCTGAACATGGCCGCATTGGAAATATACATTGTAGCCTCCCAAAATCCCCATTTGGTGAACCTATCCACAGAAGGATGGCTAAACATAATGGTCATAAAATCGCGGGTAAAGTCGGCCTGGGCTTCCTCGTCGTATATATTGATGTCGAACTCACTGATATGAATATTCAAATCATACACTGAAAAATCTTCCAGGATGTCAAACATTAAGTCAATTGATGGCAGGTAGTTGTTAAAATGGCTTTGAAAACCTATACGGTGTAAAGGGGCGTTGGCATTCTGCAATATATTGATAAGGTATATGAGGTTTGCCTGTTGACTTGCAGATCCTCCACCCATCAGGATGCCGAATTCGTTGATGCCCAGTTCTGCCTCGGGATGCAATAAATGGGTGTGTTCAAACCAATCGATGATCACCTCGTCGCCAAATATATCCATCACTTCATGGGTAATAGATTGTTCATTGATCACGTCCCAACTATTTACACCGGCATCCCGGCCTATGGGAACTATCGTATCGAGGTGGTGAATCAATGCAGTGTGAAGTGCTGCAGGATCATCTGCCAGGTCGAAGAAAAATGAAGGCATCATACTCCATCCGGGATAGATCAATGTCGTTCCACTAACATTTATATTATGCTGCTGGAGCCACTGGGCCATAGCGATGTTTATGGGGCGTGATTCCGGTTGGGCATACCAGCCCCATTCATCGGTTCCCATAAAAAAAGGCGTGGTGGCGGCATTGAAGAGACTGAGAAGTTTTTCCCTGTATATTACCCAATCAGGCCCTTCCCAGTAATTGAACATCCATACCGGATGTGTGCCAAACTTAAAAGCATGTCGTTTCATTTCTACAGATACATTTGCATCGCTAACAGGAACCCCTTCCTCATCAACCACCTGAACAAGCAGATCGCCTTTTCGGTGTTCTTCAATACGCTCTGCTGCCGGTGCCCTCCAGGGTGCATCCTCTTCCCTGCCCGGATAGGTAGTGACGGTATAGGGCAGATCCAGAGGGTCGATTCCCTGACCCAGGTTCAGGGCAATGAAACCACCTATATCAATTGTTTGTGGGGAATGGCTAAAGAAAAAAAATGTCATAATTTCTCCGATTTCGTATACCTGATGAGCTTTTCCGAAAAAATAGTAAGGTGTCCATTCATGATCAGGCGGCCCTAATGTCAGGCTTGAGATTTCTCTCGAAGTGTAAGACGCCGTGCCGCAACCAGCATGCATAGCCATGCCTGTTTCCTGCTGTGGAATAACCGAACGGGCGTAAAACACTATAAACACCATATCGTCCCAATGCACAGGAACATCATTTCCGGGCAAGATGACCTGTTCATATATACCTGGCGTAAAACTGCTGGTGTTCACACGGTAGGCCTTCCCGAAAGGTACTTCATCATTTTCGGTGTTGATCATTGAGAAAGTGTTGTCAGGAATATTTCCGTAATATTTATACCCGTCCAAGGCTGCACAGTCAAACAGCAATGTGCCGTCAACGGGCAACAGTTCGCGCACGGACGCCAGGTTTTCATCAAACTTTGAGTCGATCATGGCTTCATTAACCGGCAGACTGGCAGGATCAATTCCCTGCCCAAGATTGAGTGCAATGAAACCACCAAATTCAATGATCTGCGGAAAGAATTCAAAATGCATGGTACCCTGCAAATCACCGGGCTCATATCCGGCAGGGGCTTCTGTGTAAACATAAAAACGTGTCCACCCGGTTTGCGGATATGCATGCGATTGAACAATACTCGTCCAGGGAGGCTCGGTAATTTGAGCTGCAAAAACGCCTTTTGCCAGTCCGATAAGTTCATCTATTT
>SKTA01000088.1 GCA_007122745.1 Bacteroidales bacterium | reverse complement strand
GACGTGGATGGCAACATATATCAAACTGTTACGATTGGCGACCAGGAATGGATGGCCGAGAACCTCAGGGTAAGCAAGTATAAAAACGGGGATGCTATTCCAACGGGTTTGACAAACAGTGAGTGGCAGTCAGCCACGCAGGGAGCTTATGCTATATTCGACAATGATGAAGATATGCTCGAAGCCTATGGGAAGCTGTATAATTGGTATGCTGTTGATGACTTCAGGGGCCTGTGCCCGGAAGGATGGTCTGTACCAAGCCATGATGACTGGACACAGCTGGTTGATTATGTTGTTAGCCAGGGGTATCCCAACGATAGTGATAATCCTGATGGGGCGGGTAATGCACTTAAATCCTGCCTTCAGGTAAATTCTCCTTTTGAGGATTGCGACACCTCAGAACACCCCCGCTGGAACCAGAATGACACCCATTCCGGATTTGATGAATTTGGTTTTTCAGGGTTGCCTGGCGGACTCCGTATCAATAATGGATTATTTAACTTTGTTGGCATATTTGGCTTCTGGTGGAGCGCCACTGAAGCCCCTGGTAACAATGCATACCTCAGACGTCTGGCCAGCTCCCAGGGCAGCATGGAAACCTTCAGTGCCTCCGATAAAACAAGCGGCTATAGTATACGCTGTTTTAGGGTGATTTCCGATGCAACCACCACCTATATGCTAAACCTTGAAGCATCTCCATCTGTGGGCGGAGTTGTAACAGGATCGGGCTTATATGAGGAATCAGAAACTGTAAACATCAGGGCTACTGCCAATGATGGCTGGGAGTTTGTTGAATGGACAGGCGAAACGGGTTATGTTGATGATCCATTGTCAGAGCAAACCACAGTTACCATGCCGGCAAACCATGTAAACCTTACCGCAATTTTCCAGGCAGATGATGAATCCGATATCATTTATGGTGATGGTGTTACAGATATTGACGGGAATGAATACACTACCGTGATCATCGGCGACCAGGAATGGATGGCCGAGAACCTCAGGGTAACAAGGTACAGAAACAATAATCCAATACCGGCAGAGCTCAGTGATGAAGACTGGGAAAACACCACAGAAGGGGCTGTTGCGATATATGATTATAACAACTGGGATGCAGAAGGTATTGATTCACCTGAAGAAATGGTCGAAGCATACGGAAAGCTCTATAACTGGCATGCCGTTAATGATGCCAGGGGGTTGTGTCCGGATGGTTGGCACGTGCCAACTGCGGCAGAATGGACGCAATTAAATACGTATCTGGATGCTCAGGGCTATACGGATCACTGGGATGACCCCAATGGGGCAGGCAATGCACTAAAATCTTGCCGCCAGTGGGAATCACCACTGGGTGGCTGGTGTGATGCAACAGAACACCCCATCTGGTGGTCTCACGAAGACCATCATGGCTTTGATGCTTTTGGTTTTTCCGGATTACCCGCAGGTGGCCGCACATGGATTGGTACATCCAGTGGGTTAGGGATGGCCGCCGTTTGGTGGAGTGCAACAGATGAAGATGATAACAATGCCAGGAGTAAAAGCCTGTCCCATGGCACCAGTGATTTATTTGGAGAGGGTATATTTAAGAATAACGGGCATAGTATACGATGTATTCGCTCCGATTAAAGAGCCTTTATAAAAAGCCATTGCCGCTATATAATTAAAAGTTACTGCCGGCAATACCCCTAAATCTCATCATAAAACGGATATTAAAGATAAACAGAACATGTATAGATATTTAATTTTGCTCATCGGGTTGTTATTTAATACGATGACTTTGGCCCAGGTTCCCGAAGGAATAGGTTATCAGTCAGTTATACGCGACTCAGAGAACAATTTAATTAAAAGTGCACCAGTTGGATTGAAAGTTAGCATACTGCAAGGATCGGATGAAGGCCCGGCAGTGTATGTTGAAACCCATAGTTTATCAACAAACCAAAATGGTCTTGTCACCTTTACTATCGGCCAGGGGGATGCCCTGGAAGGTATATTTTCAGAAATTGATTGGTCAGAAGGGCCTTATTGGCTTCAAACCGAAACAGACCCAAGCGGTGGCACAAACTATAGTGTAAGTGCTGTGAATAAATTTTGGACTGTGCCTTATGCATTTGTTGTTAAAGACTTTAACGGTTTGGACGACCTGTTGAATCGCCTGGATGTGCTGGAAGATGCCCTGGACGCTATGGATCCTCTGTACAATTTGCATCTGGCAGTAAATATGCCCGGAGCAGGATTTGTAACAGGGGAGGGTGACTACGAAGCCGGAGAGGAAGTGCTGGTTTCGGCGGAAGCCAATGAAGGCTGGATGTTTGTGCATTGGATGGATCCTGATGGCGTCATAAATACAAATGCAAGCTTTACCTATACCATGCCGGCAACAGATATTACCCTGACAGCCGTCTTCAAGCAAGTGTACAGCCTTAATCTTGAGGTAAATGTGTCCGGTGCAGGAGTTGTAACCGGTGAAGGAAATTACGAAGCCGGCGAGGCAGTGCCTGTTTCGGCCGAGGCTAATGGAGGCTGGATGTTTGTACACTGGACAGGGCCTGATGGAATCATAAGTACAAATGCAAGTTTCACCTATATTATGCCGGCCGATGATATTACCCTCACAGCAGTCTTTGAGCAAATGGATGAGGTACCCGGCACGGTTGTCGATATTGATGGAAATGTTTATGAAACAGTGATTATCGGCAACCAGGAGTGGATGGCTGAAAATCTGCAGGTATCCAGATACAAAAATGGCGACCCCATTGCAACAGGATTAAGCAACTCCGACTGGCTTGCTGCCACGGAAGGCGCCTATGCCTATTTATTTAACGATGAAGATTGGCTCGATGCATACGGCAAGCTTTATAATTGGTTTGCCGTTGATGATACAAAAGGGTTATGTCCTTATGGTTGGCGTGTTCCTGATAATGATGATTGGGACCAGCTTAAGAATTATGTTGACAGCCAGGGTTATCCAAATGAAGATTTTAATAATGAAGGGATGGCCCTTGCATTGCGCTCGTGTCGGCAGGTAAATTCACCTTTGGGCGGTGGCTGCAATACCGACGAGCATCCCTGTTGGTCTTCCTCTGCCACTTTATACGGGTTTGATGAATTTGGTTTCGCTGCACTGCCCGGCGGCCGTCGTAGCGGACTGGACGGAACTTTTACCAGTTTCGATTCAGGCAACTGGTGGAGCGCAACCGAAGAGGCCGGTACCGATAATGCTTATTATCGCCATATTCAAGAGAGTTTATCCGCAGTGTATACATTCACTTCCCCTAAGGTCACCGGGTTAAGCGTGCGCTGTGTCAGAGAAGCGGGTGATGCGAACTGATAATTGCCCCACTATGTTACAAATAGTCTTATTTAGTATGACTTGGATGGCAATGTTTTTGGCATATTAACGGCGCAAATGACAGTAAATATCCTGTTTTTTATCCACTTTTTCTGCTAACCATTTTGGCAAACAAAAGCCCCTGTATGATGCTGACATACAGGGGTTTTTGTTTTACGATTGTTGACCGACTAGGATTCGAACCTAGACAGACAGCTCCAAAAACTGTAGTGCTACCATTACACCATCGGTCATCCTTAATTTGGTCGGCAAAGATAAAAATTATTTTAGTCAGCACAAAAAAATCGGAAAAAAATGCAATGAAATCGATCCTGCATATTGCAAT
>SKTA01000083.1 GCA_007122745.1 Bacteroidales bacterium | reverse complement strand
GTTAATAACTATGTTTTTAGTGCGCATTTTACTTTACATTTTGGACAGCTCAAGCGCTGTCCCTACAAGTTTTCTCGTTGTAAAATATGCAGGCCGGCCAAGTCCGGCCTATACACTCTAAACTCTAAACCCTAAACCCTAACCCTGATCCCAGTTCTCAGTTCTCAGTTCTCAGTTCTCAGCTCTCAGCTCTCATATCCCAGCTCAGTAGGATGAACCGGAGTGTCTTTCTCCTGTTTTATTGAAGAGGAACCAATCTGAAACTCCTTTTCCTTTGAATGCCCGGCATCAGGGAATGGACGTTTTCCAAATATTTTTTCAAGATCTTCGCGGAAGATCACCTCTTTTTCAAGCAACAGTTCTGCGAGCATAACCAGGTTTTCCTTATTGTCTCCTAGCACCTCCACTGCTCTTTTGTAGGCTTGCTCCACAAGATTCCGGACCTCTTCATCAATCCGCTGCGCTGTTTTATCAGAATAGGGTTTGGTAAAAGAATATTCACTTTGCCCGCTGGAGTCATAATAACTGATGTTGCCAATTTTTTTATTCAAACCGAAATAAGCAACCATCGCATAAGCCTGTTTAGTAATTTTCTCAAGGTCATTGAGGGCGCCGGTTGATATTTTTCCGAAGATCAGGTCTTCGGCGGCTCTTCCTCCCAGCGTGCTTGTGATCTCATCAAACATCTGCTCAAAAGTGGAGATCTGCCGTTCTTCCGGCAGATACCACGCGGCACCGAGCGCTTTCCCCCTTGGTACTATTGTTACTTTAACAAGCGGATGTGCGTATTCGAGCATCCAGCTCACTGCGGCGTGTCCCGCTTCATGATAGGCGATCACCTTTTTCTCCATCGGTGATATGATCTTGTTGCGTTTTTCCAATCCGCCAACGATTCTGTCGATGGCATCCATAAAGTCTTGTTTGCATACCTCTTTCCGGTTGCGACGGGCAGCGATCAGCGCGGCTTCGTTACAAACGTTGGCGATATCGGCTCCGGAAAAACCGGGAGTTTGTTTTGCGAGGAAATCGGCATTGACACCCTGAGCCATTTTAAGCGGCTTCATGTGAACATTAAAGATTGACTCCCGCTCTGTCAGGTCAGGCATTTCCACAAGGATCTGCCGGTCAAAACGCCCTGCACGAAGCAATGCCCTGTCGAGAATATCTGCTCTGTTGGTGGCGGCAAGAATGATCACTCCTACGTTGGTGCCAAAACCATCCATCTCGGTGAGAAGCTGGTTCAGGGTATTTTCCCGTTCATCATTCGAACCGGTAACCGGGTTTTTCCCGCGGGCACGACCTATGGCATCAATCTCATCGATAAAAATAATACATGGAGCTTTCTCTTTCGCTTGTTTAAACAGGTCACGCACCCTGGAGGCACCGACACCTACAAACATTTCAACAAAATCGGAGCCACTCAAAGAGAAAAACGGCACCTGTGCCTGTCCGGCAACCGCTTTTGCCAGCAGGGTTTTCCCTGTACCGGGTGGGCCTACCAACAAAGCTCCCTTCGGAATTTTACCTCCCAGTTCTGTATATTTTTTTGGGTTTTTCAGGAAGTCAACAATCTCCATCAGCTCCACCTTGGCCTCTTCCAGGCCGGCTACATCCTTGAAATCGATGTTTACGTGGGTGTCTTTATCGAAAAGGGTTGCTTTCGACTTCCCAATATTGAAGATCTGTCCGCCCGGTCCGCCTCCGGCTGCCATACGCCGCATAATGAAGATCCAGAAAGCGATAAGCAACCCGATCGGCAAAAGCCAGCTCAACATGTCGGTGCCCCAGCTCCTACGCGTTTCCGGATAGATCGGGAACCGATCCTCCCTTGGCCACTCTGATTGCACCTCCCTGACGTGGTTGTCAAAATTCTCGACCGAGGCGATCTGGAATACATAGTGGGGTTTGGGCACATCACCAAAACCACGTCCGGCGGGTGCATCTTCATATTTCTCCTTATACAGCCGACCCTCTTTGATAAATACCTCAACAAGCTCCTGGTTGATGATCTTGATCTTTTCGATATCGGTACCCTCATGTTCCGACCAAACAAGCATTTCATTTTCGAAGCGCATCTGGGAAATTTCAACCGCAGATCCACCCCAGTTAATAAACTGCAAACCAATGAAAATCAACGCAAGAATTGCATAAACCCAGTAAAAGCTGAAACCGGGCTTTTTGCCACCCTTTTTGGTACCTCTGCTCTGATCCTGAGGTTTGGGTGGTATATGAGGTTTTCGCTTATCCTGCTCAGGCTTATCCTGCTCAGGCTTATCCTGCTCAGGCTTATCCTGACCGGACGCATTCAAAAGCCAACCCCTGTTATTTTCTAACTCTTTCATATCAAAACAACAATCTAAATAATCTTACACCTATCAAATATCTTTTACCTTCTCAGCGGGCACATCAGCCCAAAGCTCTTCCAACTGATAATACCTTCTAACAGGCTCCTGAAAAATGTGCACAACAACATCCAGGTAGTCAATCAAAAGCCATTCTCCGTTCACAAACCCTTCGCGTCTTCCGGGTTTAATGCCACATTCTTTCCGAACCGCTTCTTCAACCGATTCGGCAATCGCGCTGACATGGGTACTTGAAGTACCATGACAAATAACAAAAAAATCACATACTGTGGAGTTAATTTTTCCGAGGTTAAGACTTAGAATCTCCTGGGCCTTTTTATCCAACATCCCCTTTTTTACTGCGTTGAGAAGCAGGAGTGATGTATCTGTTTCCTTTGTTTTTTCCGCCATTCGCTACCTTTTGGTTTTTGTATGTTTGCAGTGCAAAATTAATGATTTTTACCGATTTTAAGACACTTTGACCAAATGCCGTCCTGTTGGTAAACCATTAAGGGGTTAAATATAGCAAAATATCCTAACTTCGCGGGAAAACAATACTATGCAAGGTTCCTTTCAGCATCCGGTATTCAAGGAGGAAACCGATTCAACCAACAAGGAGATGTGGCGAATGGTTGAGTCAGACGCAGAATTGCCCGAAGGTACGATATTGTGGACAAACAAACAACTTGCCGGCAGGGGCATGACAGGAACAACATGGAATAGCGAAGCAGGAAAAAACCTGACCTGCTCCATTCTGCTGAAACCCTCTTTTCTTGATCCCGGAAAACAATTCGCACTGAACAAATGCATCGCATTATCCATCTGTGAAACACTTAGGCAGATGGCACCGGATCACGATTTTTTGATCAAATGGCCAAATGACATCTACTTCGGTACCGCTAAGATTGCAGGGACATTGATCGAAAACCGCATTCTGGGCAAAACGTATGATATTTGCGTTGCAGGTATCGGCATCAATATCAATCAACTTGTTTTCCCAAAAGAGATCCCGAATCCTGTTTCCCTTGCATCTGTCACCGGCCAGGAACATAGCATTAAAAGATGCCTGCAAGTGCTATCTGACCGGATCGGTTATTTCTATAGCGAGTTAAAAACAGGCAGTATTCAAAAAATCGATAACCTGTACCTTAATCATCTGCTTGGGTATGGCAAAATCATGAAATTCAGGAAAGGAGAAAAAACTTTTTCGGCCAGCATAGCGGATGTCAGCGAACATGGCAAACTGATCCTGAATCACAACAACACCATTGTTGAATTTGGAATGAAAGAGATTGAGTTTGTTTTCTGAGGATCACTAAGCCGGATCAAATTTCAGGCAT
>SKTA01000156.1 GCA_007122745.1 Bacteroidales bacterium | reverse complement strand
TATCACACAGGGGCAAAGACTTTCAAGCGGTAATGGATGAGACCGTAGCTTTGTTCAGGGAGTTGCTCAACATTCCAGACAACTACCACGTGCTTTTCCTGGGAGGTGGCGCCAGCATGCAGTTTTGCATGATCCCTTTCAACCTGATGAACAAAAAGGCCGCCTATCTTGAAACAGGCACCTGGGCAAAGAAAGCGATTAAGGAAGCAAAAGGTTTTGGAGAGGTTGAAGTGGTTGCCTCATCATCTGACAAAAACTTCAACTACATCCCCAAAGGGTTTACCATCCCCGAAGATGCCGACTTTTTCCACATTACAACCAACAACACCATTTTTGGAACAGAGATTCATGAGGATTATGACAGTCCTGTACCGGTGCTTGCTGACATGAGTTCTGATATCTTCAGTCGTCCTGTTGATGTATCAAAATATGGCATGATCTATGGCGGTGCACAGAAGAATCTCGGACCTGCAGGTGTTACCTTCGTGATCATTCGTGATGACATTCTTGGCAAAGTGGAGCGTTACATCCCCACCATGCTGAAGTATGAGACCCATATCGAAAACGGCTCGATGTTCAATACACCCCCATGTTTGCCAATTTACACCTGTATGGAGACGCTGCGCTGGCTGAAGAAACTTGGTGGCGTTGAGGTGATGCAGAAAATGAACCACGAAAAGGCAGACCTGCTTTATGCAGAGATTGACAGGAATCCGTTGTTTGTCGGAACAGCTGCAAAAGACAGCCGCTCAATCATGAACATCTGTTTTGTGATGCAGCCCGAATACCAGGAGCTCGAGAAAACCTTCCTGGAGTTTGCAACCGGAAAGGGAATGGTTGGACTGAAAGGACACCGCTCGGTTGGCGGATTCCGCGCTTCAACATACAATGCCATGGCGAAGGAAAGCGTGGAAGCGTTGATCGGAGTGATGCAGGAATTTGAAAAAATGCACGCGAAGTAAATCGATAATCGATTGTCGATTGCCGATTTATGATGCCATAGATTGTTCACTAATGTTCGTTTTAACAGGTGTTCATGAGCTTGCTTTACAGATTTTGTGTAATAGTTTATGAATCCTGTAATCTGTGAATCTGTGGTTTTATATAAGAAGAATTATTAATATTTCCCTTCGGGTTTTTTGCAGGGGAAACATTTTATAAACCCAAAAATGTTTGTATCATGAAAAAAGTATTGATAGCAACTGAAAAACCGTTTGCACCCGTTGCCGTTGAAGGCATTAAAGAAGTGCTTGACCAGGCAGGTTATGAGATGGTTTTATTGGAAAAATATAATTCAGCCGACGAATGGAAGCAGGCAGCTGCGGATGTAGATGCAATGATCATTCGCAGCGATAAGGCTAACGCGGAGATCATTGAAGCCGCGAAAAACCTGAAGGTGATCGTTAGAGCAGGAGCCGGCTACGACAATATCGACCTTGAAGCTTGTAACAAGGCCGGGGTGGTAGCAATGAACACCCCCGGACAGAACTCCAACGCGGTAGCGGAGCTTGTCTTCGGAATGATGATTTATCAGTTGAGAAACGGATTCAATGGAAAGGCCGGTACCGAGTTGCGTGGAAAGAAACTTGGGATTCACGCTTACGGAAACGTCGGTAAATATGTTGCTGAGATTGCAAAAGGCTTTGGAATGGACCTTTATGCCTTTGACCCTTTTGTTAAAAAGGAAGATATCGAAAAGGAGGGAATTAAACCTGTGAAAACAGTTGAAGAACTCTATTCAATCTGCAATTTTATCTCATTGCACATCCCTGCTAACGACAAGACCAAAAAATCGATCAACTATGAGCTGTTGTCTAAAATGCCCAAAGGCGGCGTACTCGTTAACACAGCCAGAAAAGAGGTTATTGATGAAGAAGGTCTGGTAAAGTTTATGGAAGAACGTCCTGACTTCAAATACCTTTCTGACATTGCTCCCGACAACCGGGCAGAGATTGAAGAAAAATTTGACGGACGTTATGTGTTCACGGCTAAGAAAATGGGTGCCCAGACGTCAGAAGCCAATGTGAATGCAGGCATCGCGGCTGCAACCCAGATCGTGAACTTCCTTGAAAAAGGAGATGAAACATTTAAGGTTAATTAACCCTAAACCCTAAACCCTAAACCCTAAACTTTAAACTCTAAACTCTAAACCATAACATGGCGATATTAAAACCTTTCAGGGGGTATCGTCCTCCTGCTGAAATAGTTAAAGATCTGGCATCAAGGCCTTATGATGTATTGAATTCGGAAGAAGCGCGCGAGGAAGCGGGCAATAACCCGTATTGTTTTTTACGCGTGGTGAAACCCGAAGTGGAGTTGCCGGAAGGTACAGACCTGTATTCTGAAGAATTATACAACAAGGCAAAGGAGAACCTCGAAAAGTTCGTTAGCAAAGGGTATTTTGTCAGGGATGATAAGCCCTCCTATTATGTGTATGCCCAAACCTGGAACAACAAAACACAATATGGCATTGTGGGTTGTGCCGGCGTTAAAGATTATCTGAACGACATCATCAAAAAGCATGAGCTTACCCGTCCGGATAAGGAGGAAGACCGCATGAAGCACGTTCGCATCACGAATGCAAATGCCGAACCTGTGTTCTTTACCTATCCACAGGTGGATGCAATTGATGCGATCGTAAAAGATGTGGTGCAAAATCCTCCGGTATACGATTTTGTTGCAGACGATGGATTTGGACATCATTTCTGGATAATCGACAATGATGACAAGATCAGGGAACTCGAACAGCTGTTTTCGGGTGTGAAGTATTTCTATGTGGCTGATGGCCATCACCGTACTGCAGCTGCTGCATTGGTAGGCAATGAGAAAAAACAGCAAAACCCCAACCACACCGGTGATGAACCCTATAACTTCTTCATGGCCGTTCTCTTTCCGGATGACCAACTTACGATCATTGACTACAACAGGGTGGTGAAAGACCTGAACGGACTTTCGAACCAGGAGTTTCTGGCAAAGCTGGATGCAGACTTCAAGGTTGTCAGGAAAGGCAGTGAGCCCTGCAAACCGGATGCCTTGCACGTGATGAGCATGTATCTCGACGGTGAATGGTATGCCCTTGAAGCAAAGGATCATACTTATGATGACAATGATCCGATCGGCGTTCTGGATGTAACCATCCTGTCGAAATCGGTCCTGGAACCAGTCCTGGGTATTAAGAACCTGAGGACAGACAAGCGGATCGACTTCGTTGGCGGGATTCGCGGGCTGAAAGAGTTGAAACGCCGTGTCGACAGCGGAGCAATGAAGCTGGCGTTTGCCCTGTATCCAGTTACAATGAAACAGCTCATGGATATTGCCGATACCGGTAACATCATGCCTCCGAAAACAACCTGGTTCGAGCCCAAGCTGCGCAGCGGGTTGGTCGTTAACAAACTCGACTAACCAGGGATCACAAAATTCACAGAAAATTTGTGATTCATGCAGGTTATTTGTTCAAATAAAAATAATGTACTATCTTTGCAGTCCGAAAAAAGAAAAAGATTTTATAAACAATTGTAATAAAGCCCTTAAGCAGAGATTGCAAGGATTAAAAACAAATTTCTAATGAAAACAGATATCCACCCCAAGAACTATCGTTTTGTTGTTTTTAAGGACATGTCGAACGATTACAGCTTTTTAACGCGCTCCACCGCTGAGAGTAAGGAGACGGTCAAGTGGGAAGACG
>SKTA01000209.1 GCA_007122745.1 Bacteroidales bacterium | reverse complement strand
TAAATACCTCGTCACCGGACAGTTCAGGCGCTTCCACAACAAGATCAAGGTTTCCAACATTACTGATTGATAAAGAATGCTCAACAGTATTATGTAAAAATACTTCATCAAAATCAATCGTATCGGGTATCAAAGAGATAATGGCAGCCTCAGCAACCCCAGTTCCACTCAGAGGCAGGCTAACAATCTGCTGCTCGGGGTCATTGCTCTCAACAAACAAAGTAGCAGTGTATTCGATTTCCTCAAAAGGCATGAAGTAAACAGGAACAACCTCCTGTTCACCCGGTTCAATGGTAAATACAGGTTCACTTTCCCTGACAGGAAATGAGGTGTTAAATACATTATCACCATCAATAAACAAGTCATAAATCTTAAGGACATCCATTCCAACATTCTGGATGTAAAGATTTTTTGTAAATGTTCCATCAATCACACCCTGACCAAAGGCAAGCTCCTCCGGCCAGTAAGAAATAGCGGGGTCCTGTGGTGATTCAGAAAATACGGCCAGTATTTCAACATCTCCATCTAACTGGTAAACAAGCTCTTCTTCAAAATACGCATTGCCATCAATGATCCATTTTTCGAAATGGCAGTTTTCTGTTGCTTCCGCAAACAGAAAGAGATTGGCACCATCATTTACATGTTGCGATCCTTCAAATGGCTTAACGATCCCGTCTCCCTGCTTAATTATGGCAACATCCACAAGCTCATTGGAGACCCCCTCTCCCAGGGCGATGTTCACCCGGGTCGTTTCATAATTATTCACCTCAATGTCTGAGATGGTAACCGTTGCGAATTGGGGTGCTTCATAATTGATTGTATAATTACCTGCCAGCAGCGGACGGTTATAATTACCGAGAGGCATAGAGGTGGTGATTTCAGAATTGAACGCATCATAACCTGGAATGGACACTTCGGCCCATATCGGTTCTCCTGTAGCGTTATCATAAACCAGACCGTGAACACCATAGGTTGATTGCCGGATATAATTCAACATCGACCTGTAGTTATAGTCCCAGTGGGCCGGAAGCAGAGCAGGATTGAGCAATTTTTGATTGCTTAATTCAAGGGTAAACTCACGGCAGCTTTTGTAGTAGTTAAAATAATCCTGACGGCTTCCATAAATCACATACCAATCGCCACCATGGGTCACACCATCGCCCATACCGGTCATATATCCGGGTGGACTATGCGCGTGAGCTGTATCTACATATTCATACATAATAAACTCCCACCAGTCGTGATCGGCATGTATGTTCTGTGAGGAGGTCCAGCTATCAAAAGGGAAGTTGACCAGTTCAATGCCCCCATGCATATTGGCAGACATGATAAAATTAATGTTGTCGGTGAAATTACGCATCACCGTTGTCTCCGGTTGTTCATCTTGCCAGGGATCATTAACAGGGTTGGGATAATTGCGATTCAGATCCACCCCATTGATGTTGCTTCGTGTTGCCCCCGATACGGTAGAATCGTCATGACGGTATGTGCCATCCGGGTTCTCATTGGGACAAATAAAAATATCCACACTGTTCATCAGGTCGGTAATGGCATCATCCTCGCCATAATTGGTAATCAGATAATGGATCAGGCGGAGCGACAAGATAAATCCTGCGGTTTCGTCACCATGCATGGTTGATGTATACATGAACTGCGGTACCGTTCTGGGTTCATCCGGCTGCGGGGAAATGCGGGCAAACAACAGGTCACGACCCAGAACACTCTGCCCCGCGTTAATGATCTCCACAAGGTCGGGATAGTCATCTTCAAATTGATACATCAGGTCCACATAGGCGCCATAAGTTGGATAGAAATCCCAGCTTTCGGTGAGATCACGCGACTTCAGATCCTCCCAGGTCTTCATGTTGAGGGCGAAATCAACGTCTCCGGGATGCCGTAAAACCTGATATGGGATATCAAACTCAAGAAAAAGCTCATATTCTATAGCATTGGCATAGGCCTTTACTTCATGCGCATCTATATGACAAACAGAAACAATGTTAAGCAATTGTTGCAGGACTTCAGAACGTGGTCTTTCAAAAGAAAAATATACTTCATTTTTCTCATTGAGGTATTCCGTGGCACTTTTGGATGCGGGATCTGATTGTGCCAATAAGGGTAGCGTAAATATTAAACAACTGAAGATGTAAATGATAAAACGATTCAAAGCAATTGATATTTATAAGATTATTAATAAAAAAAATTATTCAGACTCCTGAACCAATTTGTTAATGTGGCTCATTAGTGCTTTACTTACTTTTGCAAGTGGCAGTCGGACAACATTTTTGCACAACACTTTCCTTGCAAGAACGGCTTTTATACCGGAGGGGCTTCCTTCGGCATAAATGACGTTGATGATATCAAGAAGATCCAGATGTAGCTTGCGCGCTTCTTCGAATCTGTTTTCAAGGCAGAGGGTTACCATCCTTGAAAACTCACCGGGAAAAGCATTGGCAATAACAGATATAACTCCATCTCCGCCAAGCGCCATAAATGGAAGGGTCAATTCATCGGAACCGGAAATAACCAGAAAACCCTCGGGCTTATCCTTTATGATTCGCGCACATTGTTCCAGATCTTTAGACGCTTCCTTAACAGCAATTACATTGTCGACATCGTAAGCAATTCGCAAACAAGTATCAGAATCGATATTGGACCCTGTACGCCCTGGCACATTATACATAATCACAGGCACAGGACAAGCTGAAGCAATCTCCTTATAATGATAAAAGAGTCCGTTTGGCTGCGGCTTATTGTAGTATGGACTTACCGATAAAACGGCATCTATACCGTCAAATGATGTATTTTGCATTGTATCAGTGATGGCCTGGGTGTTGTTCCCTCCAATACCGACAACAACCGGAACTCTACGATCCACAATCTCAACGGCAAAGTTGACAACCGCATTTTGTTCTGCGGGGCTCTGGGTCACAGATTCACCTGTAGTACCCAAAAAAACTATATAATTAACTCCATTGTCAATCTGATAATTGATCAGCGTTTCAAAAGACTTAAAGTCAATGCTTCCCTCTCTGTGAAATGGAGTAACAATCGCAGTTCCCGTACCTAAGAATTTTTGGATCATTTTTCTTCCGGTGTTTTAATGATTTTTAAATAATGGATTACATGATCGGCAAGTTTTTCATCCGTGGTTTGCTCTTCCAAGTGTAACAACAGGTCAAAGACACTTAAATAATCAGGGTGATGGGCACCTGCCTTATAAAATGCTTTTGTAATTCCTGCCACAAATTTGACCATGTAATGTGTTTGTACAGTAAAATCGATCAGCAGGTCATGGGGTTGATCAATAAAATTCCTGACCACCTCACTTTTGGGTCGCATCAAGAGCGAAAAGCATTTTTTGGAAAAAAAGCCGACTTTTTCATGGGTCATCACCCCTTCAGGTATTCTTTTTTGATTAAAATAGCCCAGTGTCAGTACACTTTTGCCATCATGTTCCACTTGGTTTATTATTGTATTGATGAATGCAGGTCTGCCATCCGATCCGGCATCATACAACAATGCCACACGCCTTGCATTGTGATAACCTACCACACGCCGGCGATAATCGAGCCGCTTCATGGCGCGACGCAGCAGGTAAAGCTGTATGACCCGTTTTATTTTTCCCACACCTGCACAATTTCTCCGATATAAAACCTGTGATAATCTTCTGTCGGATAGATCTTTTCG
>SKTA01000139.1 GCA_007122745.1 Bacteroidales bacterium | reverse complement strand
GTTGAAAGCGGAATTGAAGAGGGGATACTGATGATGCGTGAAGGAGATCATGCAACATTCATTTTACCCTCATACCTGGCGCATGGTGTTCCGGGTGATGGAAAAAAAATTCCACGCAGGGCCAGCCTGATATATAAAGTAGAATTAGTCAAACTTTTTTAACAATACACATCTTATTATTTATTATGAAAAAGATACAATTATTGATCATCGCATTAATCACCCTTGGCGTTGTTTCCTGCGCAGGTGGAGATTTTGAGTTTCAGGAAACTGAAAGCGGCCTGAAATATGTTTTCCATGAGCGAAGTGGAAACGAAAAGGCAGAAATGGGCAAGGTGCTGAGCATGCATATGTCTTACAGTATTAACGACAGTGTTATCTTTAACAGCACCGACATGGACATGCCCATTTATATGCCGCTTGCACCATCCGGCTATCCTGGTGATATTTATGAAGCCATGGGGATGATGGCAATTGGCGACAGTGCTTCCTTTAAACTGAATGCCACAGACTTTTTTGTCGGAACTGCCGGTATGATGGAAGCACCTCCGTTTGTTGGCGCAGATGACGATATGCTGTTTCATATTCGCCTGATCGCTGCTTTTAATGAAGAGGAATTCGCAATGGAAGAACAAAGGATCATGGAAGAGCAAATGCAAAAAAACTTGCTTCGCGCAGAACAGGAAGATGATAATTTGCTTGAATATCTTAAGGATGAAGGAATAGATGTTCAACCTACAGCCAGCGGGCTATATTTCATACAACATGAAAAGGGTGATGGCAGAAAGGTGGAATCGGGTGATCTCGTTTCTGTTCATTATGAAGGGCGTCTGCTTGATGGATCTGTTTTTGATTCATCCCACGAAAAGGGAGAACCCCTGGAGTTTATCGTAGGTCAGGGATGGGTTATCTCCGGCTGGGACGAAGGGATCAACATGATGCACGTTGGGGGAAAGGCGACACTGGTAGTCCCGTCATATCTCGGTTATGGCGACAGGGCTGACATTCCGGTAATACCGCCCTATAGCACCCTGGTTTTTGATGTGGAGGTAGTCGACGCCCAGGACCCTCAATAAACAATGTCAAACAATTAATTTGTGATTCCGATGCACAAGTTCTTAACATGGCTTTTGATGGCATTTTTGCTGTCTGCATTGATGCTCAGCAGCTGTAGCCTGTTTCAGGTGACAGAAAAAGATGACAAACCTCTCCCGGTTGAAGCGGAAGAAGATTTGCCTGATCATGAACTTCCTGAAGCAGAGGTGATTGACCTTGCTGAGACAGAAGCTATTGAAAGGGAATCAACTGCTTACGGAATTGAGTATTCCATGCTGGAGTATGGTGATGGCCCGCTCCTCAGTGAGAATATGCGTGTATCGCTGCATTATGCCGGTTATCTGGCTGAAAACAGAAAGATGTTCGACAGCTCATATGAGCGTGGAGAGCCCTTATCTTTTGTGCTGGGCTCAGGTATGGTAATTGAGGGCTGGGAAAAGGCTTTGCCTTACCTTAGGGTTGGCGATAAAGCCCGGTTATGGATTCCACACGAACTGGCCTATGGTGAAACGGGAAGAGGACCCATCCCGCCGAATGCCGATCTGATCTTCGATCTGGATATCCTTGGAGCTGAAGATGTTGAAGTTCCGGAATTATTCGTTATTAAAGAACAGGATACCCTGATCACCGAATCGGGACTGCAAATTTTCCTGAAAAGGGAGGGCAGCGGTGAATTGCCCGTTCCGGGAAATATCCTCGTGGTTCACTATTCAGGCTATCTGAGCGACAGCACCCTTTTTGACTCCTCAATACAGCGTGGCATACCAGTGCGCTTTGTGCTGGGAGCATCGCAGGTGATCAGGGGCTGGGACGAAGGGTTCGCACTCCTCAAGGAGGGCTCGAAAGCACGATTGATCCTCCCACCCTGGTTGGCATATGGTGACAAAGGTGCCGGACCCATACCTCCTGATGAAACCATTTTCTTCGATGTGGAGCTGTTGGAAGTGCAAAGGTAAATATGTGTGGTAATCTTTCGGATATATAAACTTATTTTGTGTGAATTCGTGAAATAATTTGTGTGAAATTGTGGATAAATAACCTTTATACGGTAAGCATCATTAACTAATTATTCTTTGTTTTTATGGAACTCTTGCAAATATCGTGGGACGCAAGTCCTGAAATATTCAGAATTGGAAGCTTGTCTGTCAGATGGTACGGCCTTTTCTGGGCGCTATCTTTTTACATCGGTTATGAGATCATGGTTCGTATGTTTAAGAACGAAAAAGTACCATTAAATCAGGCTGATAGCTTGCTGATTTACATGGCAGCCGGTAGCATCATTGGCGCCAGGTTAGGCCATTGCTTTTTTTATGACTGGTCCTATTACTCTCAGAACCTGATCGAAGTGTTATACATCTGGCAAGGTGGACTGGCTAGCCATGGCGGTGCCATCGGCATTGTGATCGCGTTGTGGCTGTATAAGAAAAAGTATCCCAAACCAGGTTACCTGTGGCTGCTCGACCGCCTGGTAATCCCCATTTCACTTGCTGCCTTCTTTATCCGCATGGGCAACCTGATGAACTCCGAAATATATGGGATCCAGACATCCTTGCCGTGGGGATTCATATTTGAAAACAGGGGAGAGGTGGTGCCAAAGCACCCCACACAGCTTTATGAAGGATTTACCTATCTGGCTTTATTCATAGGACTTCTGGTTCTTTACATCAAAAAACACAAAACCCTTGTCCCCGGATTCATTGCCGGATTGTTTGCTGTTGTAATGTTTACGGCCCGTTTTCTGATCGAATTCATTAAGGAACCGCAATCGGGATTTGAGGAAAACATGCTGCTCAACATGGGTCAGATATTAAGCATCCCACTGATCATTGCCGGGATTGTATTTCTTTATCTGGTGGTAAAAAGGAAGGAATTGCTGCTACCGAAAAAGTAAGAAGATCGCCGGACGCTTATGCAGCCGGGGCAATGCCTGCTGTGTCCAGTCTCCTATGCTTTGGGTGCGGATGTACTCATCTGGTGTGGTCAGGTCGGCGGCAATGCATAGCAATGTGTCCGGGCGGCAGCTTTTCAAAACATCTTCAAGCATTTGCATGTTCCTAAAAGGGGTCTCCATGAAGATCTGGGTTGCACCCGTCTGTTTTGCAAGCTTTTCCAGCTCTTTAACCTGCCGTACCCGTTGCTGTTTTTGAATCGGAAGATAGCCATGAAACTGAAAAGCTTGTCCGTTCATGCCAGAAGCCATCAGTGCGAGCATAATGGAACTTGGACCAACCAGGGGTTTTACCCTGATTCCCATTTGATGGGCCTGCGAAACAATCAGCTGACCGGGATCTGCAATGCACGGACAACCGGCTTCAGAAAGCAAACCGATCGATATTCCCGACCGTGCAGGGTTTAAGAATGTTGTCAGCTCATCCCCGTCGGTATGCTTGTTCAAAAGGTGAAATGTAACTGTATCAAACGGATGCTGGTATCCTGCCAGTTTGAGAAATCTTCTGGCACTGCGGAGGTTCTCGACAATAAAGAACTTGAGGTTATTGACGGTTTTGCGATGTCCTTCCGGCCACGATTCGTCGATGGGTGCTTCTCCCAACAAGGTTGGGATCAGGTACAAGACACCTTTTTGCATGTTTTTCTCCATTGTTATCGGTATGGGTTAATGTTTTCCAAAGTGTTG
>SKTA01000059.1 GCA_007122745.1 Bacteroidales bacterium | reverse complement strand
ACTTGAGGGCAGAAGCAATTTGATGGCACTGGGTGCAATCAGAGTGGATGTGAGCATAAAAAAGATCAGCAACAAAAATACCAGGTCCGACATGGAAGCCATGGCGAATTGTACGTTGCGTGTATTTCTTGCTTTTATTGCCATAGGTTACGGATTAGGATGCCGGTTCATGTAAGAGGTCCATAAATTCGGTGGCCCTTGCCTCCAGCATGAAAACAACTTTCTCAATGCGGGCTACCAGAATATTGTAGCAGATGTATGCAATGATTCCAACCGTTAATCCTGTAATGGTGGTGATCATCGCCTCATAGATTCCGCCGGCAAGCAGGCTGATATCTATATTTGGACCAGCCATTGACATATTGTAGAATGCGCGGACCATACCAATCACTGTGCCAAGAAAGCCAAGCATTGGTGCAGCTCCCGCAACTGTTGCCAGAACGGCAATATTCTTTTCAAGTTTGGCAATCTCGAGCTTCCCCACATTTTCAATGGCAGCATTGATGTCCGTGAGTGGTCTGCCTATCCGGACAATCCCCTTCGCAATCATCCGCGCTATGGGCGACTGGTTGTTCCGGCACAGCGACTTGGCAGAATCAATCCGGCCGTTATGAATGAAGTCCCTTATATTATTCATGAAATTGGTTTCCTCACTCGAAGCACGGCTGATGGCAAAATACCTTTCGATGAAAATATAGATCGCCACAATGGAAAGGATTACCAAAGGAATCATCACCAACCCTCCCTTTAGTGCGAGACTCCATATGGAAAGAGTTTCAAACTCCTGAGGAGCAGCCTGTACAAGGGTATCCGTAAGCACTTCCTGCCCTGCACCCTGAACCTGAAATAACAAAGATGTCAACATTAGCTATGGTTTTTCAAAAATGTGTTTTTAGTAATAACTGATACAACTCCTATTTATTTTATTGCATACAAAATTAAACAAATCAACCAAACAACTAAACAACTCAACAACTAAACAACTCAATAACTAAACAACTCAACAACTAAACAACTCAACTTTTTTTATTACCTTTACGCCTCTTTTTTTCAAGAACCTATAAAATGTAAAAATTATGAAAAAGATAAAAGTAGGAATCAACGGATTTGGCCGTATTGGCAGGTTGACACTCAAAGCGGCTTTAGAGAAGGAAAACATCGAAATTACAGCTGTAAATGATTTAACAGACAGCGCCACCCTGGCTCATCTGTTAAAATATGACTCTGTTCATGGTAAATTTCCAGGTACTGTGAGTGCCGACGGTAATGACCTTATTGTTAACGGGAAAAAGATCAGGGTTTATTCCGAAAAGGATCCGGCCAACCTCCCATGGAAAGAACTTGGCATTGACGTAGTTGTGGAAGCTACCGGCGTATTCCGCGACAGGGAGAAGATCAGCAAACATTTGCAGGCGGGTGCCAATAAAGTGGTGCTTTGTGTACCTTCAAAAACAGCTGATGACGTGGATGCAACTGTTGTGCTTGGTGTTAATGAACATGACTTAAAACCGGAACACCAGATTTTCTCGAATGCCTCTTGTACAACAAACTGCCTGGCTCCCGTAGCTAAGGTTCTGAACGACAGCTTTGGCATCAAACAGGGATTAATGAACACCATCCACAGTTATACCAACGATCAGATCATCCTGGATGCACCGCACAAAGACCTGCGTCGTGCCCGTGCCGCAGCCATCTCAATTATTCCAACAACTACAGGAGCAGCAAAAGCTGTTGGACTGGTCATTCCTGAACTGAAAGGAAAATTGGACGGGTTTGCCATGCGTGTTCCAACGCCGGACGGATCCGTGGTTGACTTAACTGTTGAACTTGCAACAGAGGTAAGCAAAGAGGATGTGAACAATGCACTGAAACAAGCTGCCGAAGGTCCAATGAAAGGGATCCTTGAATTTTGTGACGAGCCAATCGTATCCGCTGATATTATTGGTAACACGCACTCTTCCGTAGTTGACTCCCTGTTAACCCAAGTGATCAATGGCAAATTTGTAAAAGTAGTATCATGGTACGACAACGAGTTTGGGTATGCCAGCCGTGTTGTCGACATGATCGAAAAGATCGCGTAACGACCGTTTAAGCCATATCTTTCAGCATGAGGTCGCGGATGCTTGCATCTTCGGCCTCGTTTGCTATTCTTAATTATTAAAAAGAGCCTTGTAAAAAGTAAAATAGGAGCTTGTTAATACTCCAGCTGTAAATTTTGTTATAACTTTGAGGATCAAACATCAAATTATCGCAAAGCAGAAAATCAATTATCAAATAATAAATCAGAAACATCATAAAAAAGGTACGACATGACAAAAAGACTTTTGCTGATCAGTAATTCAACAAATTATGGTGAAACATATTTAGACTACACCAAGCCACACATCAAGGAGTTTTTGGGTACTTCCGTAAAAGAGGTACTCTTCATCCCATATGCAGGAGTAAGTATTTCGTACGATGACTATACTACAAAAGTTGCAGAGGTGTTCCTGAAACTGGGTTACAATCTGAAGTCCGTACATCAGTTCGACGATCCGGTTGCTGCAGTTGAAAAGGCAGAGGCAATTGCCGTAGGTGGCGGAAACACGTTTCATCTGGTACACATGATGCACGAAACAGGCGTAATGGATGCCATTAGGAAAAAAACGGAAACAGGAACCCCATACATGGGTTGGAGCGCAGGCAGCAACGTGGCTTGCCCCAGTCTGAAGACCACGAATGACATGCCAATTATCCAACCCAAAAGCTTCGATACACTTGGACTGATAGACTTCCAGATCAATCCCCACTATACAGACGCCATCATTCCGAACCATAATGGAGAAACCCGTGAAGACAGGATCCGTGAGTTTCTGGTGGCCAATCCCGATATGGTGGTTGTGGGAATGAAAGAAGGAACCATGCTTCGGATCGAAGGTGAAGACATTACCTATATAGGTTCGAAAACCATTAAAGTGTTTCGCAAGGATGCACCTACACTGGAATTCGACAAAAATGCAAGCCTTGATTTCCTGAAATAACTTTTAAAACAGATATCTATGCATAGATTAATCATTTCAGCTTTGCTGCTGATGCTACTGGCTGCATGTAGCAGTAATAAAACCATTATCCAACCTGTGGATGCAGAAGTAGGGCACATCCGTGAAATGAGGGTGGGGTTTCCCGGCACCGGGCTTTACTATTCGCTACCAAGAACGGTAATCGCTATTGATGTTGAAGTCAGCAGAACAGAGGCCGTACCGGGACCCTATGCATCTTTTGCTGAGAGATATCTTGGTCTGCACGATGTAATCGATCAGCAGGATATAAGCCATGAAATAACCAGTGCTAATATCAGCAGCTATGCAGAACCCGACCCGGAACAAATATTTCTTGTGACGTTGCCCGATCATCAGTCAAAAAACATGTATATCGCTTTGAACGAAAGTGGAATAATCAACAGCGTAAACATGGAGGATGGCGAAAGATCCTTTTTAAAACAGATGGGTGAAAGTAAGGATTTGAGATATATGACCAGTGATACCGCCTTTAATTACTTTATTGATACAAACCTGATGGAGCGGATCGACACAATCATTGAGCATGTACAGGAAGATACCACCACATTGCAGCGTCAAACACTCCGCAGGAGTTGGGTTGAGAAAAGCCAGGAGCTTCGTGCCAGAGAGGTTGCCGATTACATCCTGGAAATTCGTGAAAAGAAGT
>SKTA01000075.1 GCA_007122745.1 Bacteroidales bacterium | reverse complement strand
TATTTGAAAGCGAGTTTTTTGGCCATAAAAAGGGAAGCTTTACCGGTGCTGTAGCTGATAAAGCCGGGTGGTTTGAAGTTGCAAACAAAGGAACCCTCTTTTTTGATGAGATTGGAGAAATGGAACAGTCGCTCCAGGTTAAGTTGCTACGTGTACTTGAAGACAGGAAATATACCAGAGTTGGAACCCAAAAAGAGCAGTCTTTCGATATCCGCATCATAGCAGCCACAAACAAAACCGTTGAAGAAATGAGCGAAGGGCGCATATTTCGTTCAGACCTGTATTACCGCTTAAGTACTTTTACCATCTATCTGTCCCCTCTTAGGGAACGGGCCGAAGACATTCCTGTTCTTGTTGAACATTTCTTTAAAAACATCGTACCGAAAATGGGTAAAGAGATCAAAAAGATCCACCCGGAGGTGATTGACATACTGAGCAAATACAGTTTCCCGGGCAACATCAGGGAACTGCGCAACCTGATGGAACGCGCCATCATCATTTGTGAAGGTAATGAATTGCTGGCCTCGCACTTCCCTGCCATTGTCACGAAGAAAAGTGAGGCACCGGCCGGACAGGAAGCACCCATTCCCGCTGATCTTCTTGACCTGAAGGAGGTTGAAAAAAGAACCATTGTCAGGGCACTTGAAAAAGCCAATTACAACAAAAATGAAGCGGCAAAAATGCTGAACCTCGACTGGAACGCCCTGTATCGAAGAATGCAGAAATACAACATTACTGAAAAATGAATTTTTCCTACTTTATCCACAACATAACCCTGCTGATCACACTGGTTTTAGTCTACAGCCTTTTGCTGCGTTTTTTAAGCAAAGGGTCAAGAGGGTTGCAGCTCTTCTCGGGGCTCTTATTTGGACTGATTGCCATTGTAGGGATGATGACCGCTGCTGAACTGAAAGAAGGTGTCTTTTTTGATGGCCGCTCAGTTGTGTTAAGCGTGGGGGCCTTTTTTGGCGGACCCCTGACTGCCGTCATTTCCATGCTTATTGCAGGCATCTACAGAACCATGGTCGGTGGAGAAGGATTGTTTGTTGGGCTGTTATCCATATTCGGCTCTTCTGTTTTGGGGACAGTTTTCTTTTATTTCAGGGCAAAAACAAAAAAAGCCGACAGCCTGCCGGGATATTTCACACTGGGTTTGCTGGTTCATCTTAAAGTCTTTTTTTGGTATTATTTTCTGATGGAAGGGGTTTCAACGGAAGTTTTCGTGTCGGTTTTTCTTCCCCTGTTGCTCCTTTTTCCCCTGGCAACCGTCTTGCTGTGTGTACTCTTTAAAAACCAGGAGCAACAAGTCAACCTTATAAATGAAAGCTTGCTGTTGCGCACGGTGATCAACAACCTTCCGGCCACGGTTTATGTGAAAGACCGGAAGTTACGTAAAGTGCTGGTCAACAAACAAGAATTAGAGTTGCTCGGAAAAAAAGAAAAAGAGGTGATCGGGAAAACTGATTTTGACCTGTATCCCAAAGAGCTGGCAACCCGCTTTGAAGCAGACGACCTGCAAGTGATACATAATGGGAAAAAGGTGTTCAACAGGGAAGAGCACATCGTTGATCAAAAAGGCAAGAGTCGTTGGCTGCTTACCTCAAAATCCCCGTTCAGAGACCGTTTTGGACGCATTGTCGGGCTGGTAGGTGTAGGACGTGACGTTACCGATCTGATTAAAACGACACAAGACCTCCAAAAGGCCAAGGAGGAAGCAGAAAGTGCAAACAAGGCCAAAAGTGAATTTCTGGCTACCATGAGTCACGAAATCAGAACCCCTATGAATGCCATTCTGGGATTCAGTGAAACGCTGATGCAGCGCATCAACGACCCCGTAAACAAAAGCATGCTGCAGTCTGTCGTTTCCAGCGGCAGCCTTTTGCTTGCACTGTTAAACGACATCCTGGACCTGTCAAAGATCGAAGCGGGTAAATTGATCATCTCTCCAAAGCCAACCGACATGATCAGCATCATTGAAGAGATGAATATGCTCTTTAAGGGAAGGGCAGACGAAAAAAGCATTGAAATAGTGCTTCATAAGCAGAAGGATTTCCCCGAGCGCCTGTTACTTGACGAAGTACGTGTAAAACAAGTGCTTTTTAACCTTGTTGGTAATGCCGTTAAATTCACACCTGAAGGTTCCGTAAAAATCGACATGCACTTTATTAAGGAAACAGAAAACAAAGGGGTGCTGAAGTTACAGGTAAGTGACACCGGTATCGGAATAGAACCCGACCAACAGGGGGTGATCTTTTTACCCTTCCGGCAACAAAGCAGCAAGGCAAACCGTAATCATGAAGGTACCGGACTGGGACTTGCCATTACAAAGCGACTCATAGAAAAGATGAATGGTTCAATACGGCTGAAAAGTATTCCAGGAATAGGAAGCACGTTTACCGTTCACATTCCCGAAGTAAAAATTGTTGATGCCGCCGACGAACCGATTTTCAAACAACCTGTTAATCCGGAACAGCTTCATTTTGAACAGGTTAATGTCCTGATCGTGGACGATGCGCCATCAAATCTTCAGCTGATGGAGGTGATGCTGAGTCAATTCAACCTGAAAACAAAAACTGCCGAAGGGGGCCGGGAAGCACTCGAGATTCTTAAGGAACACAAACCCGACCTGATCATTCTCGATATTTTGATGCCATACATAGATGGTTATGAGACCGTTAAAAGAATCAGAGACAATAAGCGGTTGAAAGATATTCCTGTATTGGCGTTCACTGCATTTACCCACAGAGAGGCACACCAGGAAGACGATAAGCTTTTTGATGCCTTTCTGCATAAGCCTGTCGATAAGAAAGAACTGTTTGAAATGCTGCAAAGATTTCTGAAACATTCCATCAAACCGGAGACAACCAGTACGTTAAAACAGCAAGCAGCTGAAGAAGATATGAATTTCGATGCGTCGGCGCTGCCGGAAGGGGTAAAGAAACAATTGCCTGCATTGATAGAAATACTCAACACCGCATTTATAGAGGAGTGGAAACAGATCAAAGACCATTTCGTGCTCTTCAAAATCGAAGACTTTGCAAAACGTTTGCAAAAAACCGCTGACAGTTTCAAAGTTGAGTTTCTCGCAAGGTATGCCAATCGCTTGCTTTCAGATGTCGACACACTGGACCTGGAGTCACTGAAAAAAGAGCTGCATCAGTTTCCAAATGTTGTAAAAAAACTTGAGCTGTAACATTTCATTTTCGAAGACTTTTCAGTCACTTGTTGCATTTCCCTGTTTTACATGTCTTTATTTTTCATCACGTTAAACCTTATGGCATAAATATTGTTTTGCACTAAGGTATGATCTGTTTATAAGTTCATGATTTTTAATTATTTTTGCATATTGATAAACTCAATATAATCAATGAAAATTTCAAACCAACTATACACTCTTTCTTTATTGTTCGCACTGCTGTTTCTTTTCCACTTGCCCGCACTTATGGGTCAAAACCAGAACGGAAACAGAAGGCCGGTCAATATTTCGGCATCTGCAACGGTGGTCGGGGGTGACATTGAGGTGGAAACCATCAGCGACATGGGCATCATCGATGCGCAGCGTATGCAGCAGGACAACATTGTATACATCAATCCCATTTTTGACCCCGAGGCCGGCATCATGCGTGCCCGAGGGAATCCGGGAGCGCTGATAAGGGTGAGCTATCTGGAGGAGATGGAGGTGTCGCGCCGCGAAGGGCCTGGCAGTCTTTATTTTGTATA
>SKTA01000066.1 GCA_007122745.1 Bacteroidales bacterium | reverse complement strand
TGCCGATGATTAAAGTATCGGCAGGCACATTGTAAAACTCCCGAATACTTGGTGTAATCTCCAGTTCATAAAGGTCGGGGCCTATTCTTGTCATTTGAGGCTGGACATTATTATCTCCCCATCCACCAATTACATATTGCCATTGGTTAAAAGGAGTGCTGATGCCGGTGTGGGTGTAAACGTCTCCGTCATAACCTGCCATGCCGCCACCTCCCTGGGTGGCATCAAATGTCAAGATCACGGCATCGTCAGCAGTGGGCAACGGCGGATCGGTCGTGATCTGGGCGTTCAATAACGAAAAACTTCCTAAAAAACAAAGGATTAATAATAGATGTGGTTTTAAAAATTGCATGGTTCAGTTTAAATAAAGTGCATAAAAATCAGGGTACAAAGTTACGAAAATTACAGGAAATCATTTTACGCCTCCAGCAATGCGGTAATGTGGTGTTGTGTTCATTGTTCGTTGTTTTTTTTCGTTGTTTTTTGTTAATCTGCACCTTTGTGGTAAACTTTCTTTGTGTTCTTTGAGTCTTTGTGGTAGATATTCTTTTTTGCACCACAAAGGCACGAAGAACACGAAGTTTTGCGCATCGCTCTGGGGTGAAAAACGAAAGAAATAGCGGTACAAGGCCAGTAATACGCGTTCCTGATCGCTGTTGCAACAAAAATGTGTAATTTAACACCTTGAAAGAACTTTAAAAAAACAAAACAAACGGCAATCCGTTCTATTACAAAATTCCATATAATAATCAATAAATGAAAAACAAAAAATACATACTCATTGCGCTTGCCATCGTTGTTATTGCAGGCCTGTGGTATTTTTTACGTGATGAAGCGGTGACGCTTGAACACATTCGTGTACCTGTTGTTAGCGGCGACTTTGAGATCAGTGTATATACCAGCGGTGAACTGGAGGCCAAAAACTCCGAGAATATCCAGGGGCCATCCGGCCTGCGCCTTGTCGGGATCTGGAATGCCCAGATCGCTGAACTAATCCCGGAAGGAACTGTGGTAAAGGAAGGGGACTGGGTCGCAACACTTGACCGCACAGACATCAGCAACCGCATTCAGGATCTGGAGACGGAACTGGAAAAGCTTCAGACATCTTATACACAAATCATGCTGGATACCACCATGGAGTTGCGCAATGCCCGTGATGAGCTTGTAAACCTTCGCTTCAACTACGAAGAGGCGCAGATAAATCTGGAGCAGTCGCAGTTTGAGCCTCCCGCAACCATCCGGCAGGCAGAGATCAATCTTGACAGGATCGAAAGGTCTTATGAACAGGCCCAGGAAAATTACAAGCTTAGGAAACAGCAGGCAGAAGCCCGGATGCAGGAGATCAATGCATCATTGAACCAGGTGCAGCGCCGTTATCAGAACATGTTGAACGTGCTGGATGACTTTGTGATCCACGCCCCGAAAGACGGCATGGTGATCTATCGCCGCAATTGGGATGGAACCCGGGTGACCGTGGGTTCACAGATCAGTACCTGGGACAACACGGTTGCCACCCTGCCCGACTTTTCCGTGATGATGTCGCGCACTTACGTGAATGAAATAGACATCAGCAAGATTCAGGTGAATCAGCCCGCAGAGATCGTGGTGGATGCCTTTCCGGAAAAAAGGTTTACAGGGTTGGTGACAGAGGTGGCTAACATCGGTGAACAACGGCCCAATCAGGATGCACGGGTTTTTGAAGTCAAAATCCAGATCAATGAATCGGATACCATCATGCGACCGGCCATGACCACCAAAAACACCATCATCACACACGTGGAAGAGGATGTGCTATTCATCCCGATAGAAGGGATACATGCAACCGATACTATCACTTATGTGTTTCGTCATCTGGGCAACAGAACCATTCGGCAACAGGTGGTCACCGGCCTGCGCAACGAAAATGAGATCATCATTCGGCAAGGACTTGAGGAGGGTGATATGGTTTACCTGACCGTTCCCCAGAATGCGGATGAGCTTCCGATGCAAAACCTGTAAGGAGACCGGCACATGCGCTATATTGAAAAATATTTTTACAACCTGAATATCGCACTGGAGGCGGTGATAGAAAACCGTTTCAGGTCGCTGCTGACCGCCCTTGGGATCATTTTCGGCGTAGCTGCGGTCATTGCCATGCTTGCCATTGGGACCGGCGCACGCCAGGAGATCCTTGAACAGATGAAAATGGTAGGGGTGAACAACATCATCATCCGTCCGATTTATGCAGAAGATGATAGCCGCGACGAGAGCATGCAAGGGCGTTTTTCTCCCGGGTTAACCTTGCGGGATGTTGAAAGCATCGCTAAAATAGTTCCTACGGTGCAACGCGTCAGTCCGGAGGTGGAGATATCCGCCTTCGCCATGAAAAGCGGCATTCGCCGTCCGGTTCGTGTGGCCGGTGTCACTCCCGACTATTTCGACGTTTTCTCGCTCGATCTGGCCCGTGGAAACATGTTTTCGCCGGATCACATACAGAATGGAGCACCCGTTGCCATTATCGGGAACAACATCAGAGCGATCTTTTTCGGTAACACAGATCCGATCGGGAAACAGATCAAGGCGGGCAACAACTGGCTGACTGTCATTGGTGTTGTTGAAGACCGGATGGTTACCGAAGATGCCGTGAAAAGTCTGGGTGTTAGTGAGTTCAACAACGTAATCTATACGCCGGTACAGACCATGCTGCTGCGCTTTCAGGACAGGTCGGCCATAAAAATTGAAGAGATACAGAGAACCCGTGTAGGCGGCCGCGGTCGCGGTGGCCGGTTTGTGATCGCAAGCTCCTCTTCCAACGATCAGGAGGAGTTGGAGTTCAAGAATTACCACCAGCTCGACAGGGTGGTTGTGCAGGTGGAGGATTCAGAGCAACTAACGCCAACGGCAGATGTTGTGCGGCGGATGTTGATCCGCAGGCATAACGGCGTGGAGGATTTTGAAGTGATCATTCCGGAGCTTTTGCTGCAGCAGGAGCAGCGCACCAAAGATATATTCAACATTGTATTGGGAGCCATTGCAGGTATATCCCTGATCGTTGGCGGGATCGGGATCATGAATATTATGCTGGCCTCGGTGATGGAACGTACCCGGGAGATTGGTGTTCGCCTTGCCGTGGGTGCAAAGAAAACGGATGTGGTGTTTCAGTTCCTGTCTGAATCCACCATCATCAGTGTTGTCGGAGGCGTTGTCGGGATCTTTCTTGGGATTGCCCTTTCGCGAAGCATCATGCACTTTACCGATATCCTGACCATCGTTTCTCCGGGCTCTGTCCTGATCTCATTTGGTGTTGCAGCCACAGTGGGCATCGTGTTCGGATATATGCCGGCGAAGAAAGCAGCCGCCAAGGATCCGGTTAGTTCACTCCGGTATGAGTAGATATGCAAATTAGCAAATTAGCAGATATGCAAATTAAAAAACGAAAACAGTAAAACCCCGAAGGTGTGATAGGATTATAGATGTGCAAATGTTGCGCAAGATTATTATATTTGAAAACCGTATCACTTGAATCATTATTGAATCGAAAAAACAAGATCCATGAAAAAATTTGCAGTAGTATTATCAGGAAGTGGCGTTTACGACGGCGCTGAGATCCACGAGGCCACGCTGTCAATGTATGCCATTGCAAAACAGGGTGCTGCATACGATGTGTTTGCACCTGATGTAGAACAACATCACGTGATCAACCACCTTAATGGTGAGGAGATGGACGAGAAGCGCAATGTG
>SKTA01000068.1 GCA_007122745.1 Bacteroidales bacterium | reverse complement strand
GTTTTGCAGAAAGCATTCGCACATGCAAAAGAGAATAAAAAGAAAGTGCATCTTTTCGGCCTTGTTTCCGATGGTGGCGTGCATTCTGCCATGGATCATCTTTTTGGGCTTTGCGATATGGCAAAGGAGCAGGACTTTGACGGCCTTTATTTGCATGCATTTACTGATGGCCGGGATACCGATCCGAAGAGTGGTAAAGGTTTTATTAATGATTTGGAAAAACATATGGAGCAATCGGCCGGACGCATTGCCACCGTTTGTGGGCGCTATTATGCCATGGACAGGGATAAGCGATGGGAACGGATCAAAATTGCTTATGATATGCTGCTCGAAGCAAAAGGGGATAAATACAACAGTGCGGAAGAAGCTATTCAGGCATCTTATGATGAAGATGTTACCGATGAATTTATCAAACCCAAAGTGATCACAGATGCAGATGGCAAGCCACTGGCGACCGTTCAAGAGGGTGATGTGGTGATTTGTTTTAATTTCAGGACGGACAGATTGCGCGAGATTACTGCAGTACTCACCCAACAGGATATGCCCGAACACGAAATGAAGACCATATCCCTGCATTATGTTACGATGACAGAATATGACAAGTCATTCAAAGGGGTGCATGTTGCTTTTGGCAAGGAAGATCTGAAAAACACTTTGGGTGAAGTGTTGTCGATGGCAGGAAAGACCCAGCTTCGCATTGCCGAAACGGAAAAGTATCCGCACGTTACCTTCTTTTTCAGTGGTGGACGTGAACAGGCTTTTGATGGCGAAGAACGGGTGATGATCCCATCGCCTAAAGTGGCCACCTATGACCTGCAGCCTGCAATGAGCGCGCCAGAGGTGAAGGATGCCGTGATCCGTGAGATCGAATCAGGAAAGCACGATTTTATTTGTCTGAATTTTGCCAATGCAGATATGGTTGGCCACACGGGTGTTTATGAAGCCATAAAGGAAGCACTGGAAGCGGTTGACAGCTGTTTGCGCGAAGTGGTGGAAGCAGGACTCACAAACCATTACAGCATGATCATTACTGCCGACCACGGCAATGCTGATTACGGCATCAACGAGGATGGTTCGCCAAACACCGCACACACGATCAATCCCGTGCCCTGCTGGCTGATCGACAATGATTACAAAGAGATCAGGCAGGGCCGTCTGGCTGACCTTGCACCAACGATTCTACACATCATGGGTGTAGAAGCTCCCGAAGAGATGGAGGGGGATGTGTTGGTTTAAATGCTGATGATATGCGACCCCTGCGGGGTCGAAAATGCTATCATGCATTCCATGTTTCTACATATATGTCATCCCTTCGGGATGATAATGGAATCTTCAACGTGCATGATCAAAATAACGAATAATTAAATTGACTCCGCAGGGGTCGCATATTTGTAGCCAAAATATTGAATTCCAATGTCCGACCCCGCTAGGGGTCGCATATTTGTAGCCAAAATATTGTATTCCATTGTCCGACCCCGCAGGGGTCGCATATTTATTTATCACCATGAGCACGTATTCCCAAATATATATTCAAATCGTATTTGCTGTAAGAAACCGCAAATGGGTTATAAAACCAATATGGGAAGATCAATTATATAAATATATCACAGGCATTGTACAAAACAAAGGACAAAAAATGCTGGCAATAAACGGCATGCCCGATCATATTCATATATTCTTCGAGATGAAACCATCTTGCTGCATATCCGATTTGGTTAGAGAAATCAAAAAATCCTCAAACTCTTTCATCAAAGAAAATAATTTCATACCCCATCAATTCTCCTGGCAGGAAGGTTTCAGTGCATTCTCATACAGCCGCTCACACATAGAAACTGTATGCAAATACATTATGAATCAGAAAAAGCATCATAAAAAAAAGAAACCTTAAAGAACACGAAATTATCAGGCAGAAATAAATATTTACGATCACCACATCACTTTGACAAAAAGAACAACTTTTTTCATCCCGAATCCCGTACCTTCAGGAAGGCGGGAAATATCTTGGTTTTGAACGCCTCATCCGTTTCGCCGGAGAGGCGATTCAGCAAAATACGCGCAGCTTCCTTTCCAATGTCGTATCCGCGTTGTTCCACTGTTGTAAGGCTGGGTCTGACAACCGTTGCAATCGGGTCATCACCGAAACCGGCGACGGCGATTTGATCCGGAACAGTATATCCATGATCCTGCAAAAGACGTATTGCCGCAACTGCCGTAAAATCATTGACTGCAAAGATTGCATCTGCTCCGGCAGCCAGGTTTATCAGCTTTGCGCTATGCTGAGCAACGCGTGCAGGGGTATCACACTTCAAAACGAGCTCGTCGTGTAACGGCACCCCGGCTTCTTTCAGTGCTTCTGCATAACCCAGATAGCGCTCCCTGCCCACGCTCAGGTGTTGTGGACCGGCCAGATGGATGATGTTGCGACATCCTCGTTTCAACAAATGCGACACAACAAGCCGTGCACCTTCAAAGTCATTGGTCAATACGCGATCGGAGTCCACTTCCGGAGTTGCCCTGTCCATGAAAACAACAGGAATCCCATGATCTACCAGACTCCTGAAATGCTTGTGATCGCGTGTGGTTTTGCTTATTGAAACAAGAAATCCATCCACACGGTGATCGGTTAATGCTCCAACATTGATCACTTCACGGTGATAATCCTCGTTTGACTGACAGATGATCACACGGTAACCTTTTCCGTAGGCGAGGTCTTCAATCCCACTGATAATGGACGAGAAAAAATGGTGTACGATTTCGGGGATGATCACACCAATTGTGAATGAACGTTGCTGCTTCAGGCCAAGTGCCAAAGCATTCGGACGATAATTGACCTTCTGCGCATAATCCTGGATACGCAAACATGTTTCCCTGCTTATATCGGGATGGTTTTTCAGGGCGCGCGACACAGTAGAGGGCGACACATTCAGTGCCTTTGCAATATCGCTGATGGAAACCTGGAGTGACTTCATTTTCCGGTTAATTTACATGCTTTGGCTCACATGAATTTTTCCATAAAGATATGAAATATTAATGTTCAGTCGGAACATTGCACATCAAGAAAAACGCAGCATTCAATGGGTTAATTTCGTCATATATAATATGTCAATACAATTTCATAAAAGATGGAAACGGATTAAATATTCTCCTCGAAAAACAACCGCAAACGTTTGCGGATAAAACTGATTATCAACACAAAAACAATGATTTGTATTAAAAAATTATTAACTTTGCATGCTTATTCAAAATCAATTCTTACTATTTCATATACTTTATATGTACAACTTTAAATTCAGTTGAAATATGACAAAACCATTCAGAAACATGATTCCCTTGCTGCTGGCGCTTTTGATAGCAGGTGCGGCATGGGGACAGAGAGGAACGGTTACCGGGATTGTCAGCGACCGACAATCGGGCGAGACTTTACCCGGAGCCAACGTGGTAATTCAAGGAACTACTACGGGAACCGTTACAGACATTGACGGTGAATTCAGCCTGCCTGTTCCTGTAGGAGAGGTTACTCTGGTTGCAAGCTTTCTGGGCTATAACCCTCTGGTGCAAACCATTACTGTCGGGGCCGGTGAAACGGTCAGTTTAAACTTCCCCCTGGTATTGGATATTGAAACCCTTGAGGAGTTTGTCGTGATCGGATATGGTATCCAGCGAAGGGAAGATGCTACCGGTTCCGTTGCCGTTGTGGGAGAACGCGACTTTAATAGGGGTAACATCAC
>SKTA01000231.1 GCA_007122745.1 Bacteroidales bacterium | reverse complement strand
TAAAAAAAAAAAAAAAAAAACAAAAAATACAAACACATGCAAAAGACTTTATTCACATTTGTTTTTCTGAAACTCATTATTTTCTCTCTTGTTTTTTCAGCAGCAAGCATGGGTCAAACCATCAGGGGGATTGTATTAGACAAAACCACTCAGCAGCCGCTTCCTTTTTCTACTTTACATATTCATGACAGCCATCCGCCCAAGGGAGCCATCAGCGATGAGGCAGGCCGCTTCGAGATCACCCGGGTACAACCGGGCAGATATACAATTGAAGCATCCTATGTAGGCTATGAGAAGGTTATTCAGAGGGAAATACTTGTTGGCACCGGCAAGGAGGTACTGCTGACTTTTGAGTTGGAGCCACAAAGCAGCCAGCTGGAAGGTGTCACCGTCAGGGCTTCATCGCAGGACAAAGCGCGCGCCTTGAACTCCATGTCGATGGTAAGTTCTCTGTCATTTAATGTGGAAGAAACACGCAGATATGCCGGCGGGATTGATGACCCGGCACGTTTGGTGACGGCCTTTGCCGGCGTTACCGCTGCCGGAAACGCTCAGGACAACGCCATCGTGATCCGGGGCAACTCACCCAGGGGAGTGCTCTGGCGCGTTGAAGGCGTGGAAATCCCCAACCCCAATCATTTTTCCAATGCCAATGTGGTTGGCGGAGGCTTTGTGAGCATATTAAGCAGCCACACCCTGGGCAGGTCCGACTTTTTCACCGGAGCCTTCCCCGCCGAATATGGAAATGCCACTGCAGGCGTTTTTGATATGAAACTGCGCTCCGGAAATCCGCACAAAAGGGAATACGCCTTTCAGGCCGGCATACTTGGGTTGGACTTTAGCGCCGAAGGACCGTGGCTAAAGGGCAAGGAGTCCTCCTACCTTTTCAACTACAGATACTCCACCATGGGGCTGCTTACGCATTTGAATATCATTCCGGATCAGGCCATCCTTTATCAAGACCTCTCATTCAAAAACGAATTCCATACACCAAAACACGGAACGTTCACTTTCTGGGGACTGGGAGGCCTCGATAGGACCTACAGCTACGCAATAACAGATCCTTCAAAATGGCAAAACGATGACGATCGCTTCGACAACGACTGGAGAGAAAGCTTTGGAGCCACCGGTATCGGACACAGGATCAGCCTTGGCTCCTCTTCCTATGTATCAACCTCCCTGGTTGCATCAGGACGGAGAAAAGAGTTGACCTTGAACCGGTTAAACGATGACCTGGTATTGCAAAAAGACCTTGATCTCTTCAAGACCGACAGCAAGCTGACCCTTTCATCTTTTGTCAATCATCGCTTTAACACGGATCATGTAAACCGATCAGGCTTGATCATTAACTCGCTTCATTACAATTACGACATGAACAGCACCCATGAGCACATACCCGGAACATACACCAACATGGCGCTTGAATCGGGGCAGGCCTTTCTGATGCAGGCCTACACACAATCCCGCTATAACCTGAGTCCGGCATGGGTTTTAAACGCCGGGCTGCACGGCAGTTATTTTGCTTTAAACAACACCTGGTCAGTTGATCCGCGCATCGGACTCAACTGGAGCTTTTCGCCAACCCAGACCGTAAGTATGGCCTACGGGAAACACAGCCAGATCGAAGACCTATACGTTTATCTTTACCGCAAACAAGATGACGATAATAACTGGATCCAACCCAACAAACAGCTCAAATATATGAAGGCTCACCATTTTGTTTTGGGTTATGACCATGCTTTCAGTGATATTTTGCGATTGAAGGTGGAGCCCTATTTTCAATATCTTTACAATATTCCGGGCGAAGAGAACAGCTCCTTCTCAATGATCAACTTTACCCGCGACTTTGGCTTCAACAAGGAACTGGTAAACTCTGACCTGGGTAGAAACACGGGCATCGATGTTACCCTGGAAAGATTTCTGTACAAAGGCTATTACTACCTGGCTAATGCATCCGTGTACCGGTCTCAATACAAAGCCGATGACAACATCTGGCGGAGCACCCGATATGATAAAAACTTAGTGATCAATGTATTGGGAGGCAAAGAGTTTATGCTGGGAAGCAACATTCTGGGTATCAACCTGAGGGCCTGTTTCAGCGGCGGCGAAAGAAGAACACCTCTTTTACAGGAAGAATCGAACGAGGCGCGAAGGGCCATCTTTGATGAAGCAAACGCATACAGCCTTCAGGATGCCTTTATAACTCATGTGGATTTATCTGTAACTTACCGGATTAACAAAAAAAGCCACGCAGGGATATGGGCACTGCAAATTAAAAACGTTTTGGGTGCCGAGCAAAACGACATGTACCTGTATGATTACCGGAAACAGGCAGTTGTTTTAGACAGCCGGTCGATTGTGGTGCCCAGCCTGAGCTATAAAATTGAGTTTTAGGGGAGGGAATGACATAGCCAGCATCCTTGCTTAATTTCACCCAAACGCTGCTTTTTATCTGCGAAAGACGCTTCCAGTTCCTTGCGGCATGACCTTCCAGCTTCCGTCTGATATAATTTGATTATCTTTAGTCCACGCATTAAAAATAATGAGAAGCTTTAAAACGAAAACCGATGAAACAGTGGTATGAAGTTTTTTTTGAGAACGCCAGCCGGAAATATGACCAGGAGGGTTTTACCCGGGGTACCGTTGGCGAATGTGATTTCATAGAAAAGGAAATAGCATTTGAAAAATCTTGCCGGATACTGGATGTGGGATGTGGGACCGGGCGGCATGCCATTGAACTGGCCGGAAGGGGTTATGACATAACCGGTGTTGACCTGAGTCCTTCGCAGATTCGGCGAGCCCGTGAAAAGGCGAAGGCAGCCGGCCTTGACATTCGTTTTGAGGAGATGGATGCCCGAAACATGTCATTCAATAACGAATTTGACCTGGTAATCATGCTTTGTGAGGGAGGTTTCTCATTGATGGAAACCGATGAAATGAACTTTCAGATCCTGGAAAATGCCGCAAAAGCTCTGAAAAGACCAGGAAAATTCATTTTCACCACCCTGAACGGCTTGTTTCCGCTGCTGCACTCCATCAAGGACTTTCACGATGAAACCACCGAAGAGGGCGGTGCCACCTGCGACAACAATCGTTTCGACATGATGACCTTCCGCGATCACAACATCACCCACCTTGAAGATGACGACGGCAATAAAAAGTCCTTTGTGTGCAACGAGCGCTATTATATCCCGCCGGAGATCACCTGGCTGCTCAAAACACTGGGATTTAACAAAATCGACATCTTTGGTGCAAGGCTGGGGGAGTTTAGCCGGCAGCACAAACTCACCACCGAAGATTATGAAATGCTGGTGGTGGCAGAGAAATGATAAAATTCATTAGAACGATGCTGCAATTCATGGTTTTAATGAGCTGATGATCTGTTCAATTACAAACCCTTCCCATGAATTTCCGAGAATGGGGTGTCCCAATATCTGATTGAAATCGCTGATAACATGCAGATAATGCAATATTCCGCTATCCCTCAGATAGATTTTTGAAGATTTGATGATACGCTTTTTCACATTGGCAAACCAAGGGAATTGATGATTTGCAAATTAGCAGATTTGCAAATTAGCAAATTTGAAAATGGGAACTGAGATCTGTGAACTGAGATCTGGGAACTGAGTGGTTTTGTATAGGCTGGGCTTGACCAGCCTGGCATGTATTATTTTTGAGCGTTCGTAGGGACAGCGCTTGAGCTGTCCAAAATGTAAAGTAAGATGCTCACTAAAAACATAGTTATTAAC
>SKTA01000055.1 GCA_007122745.1 Bacteroidales bacterium | reverse complement strand
TGGTCATTCGTGTGCCGGTTTCGCTCGCTTCTGTATGTGTGTTGGCTACAAAGGGGGCAAAACGTTCCGTGATCGCTTGCTCAACAGGACGATACATCCTACCGCTGGCAATCCAGTCTGCATAAATGATCTTCTGATCACCATACGGAGTTCCATACTTTTGGTCGATGCCGATAATATGGCGCCTGAATTTATCGAAATACGCTTCCTGGTTCATTTAAAGTTTTTTACAAAAATGCAAAAAAATGCTGAGTTATTAGTTTTTAAACCAATAAGACCATATTGTTGTTAACTTTTATAAAAATAGTTTGGAATAATTTTTGATCACGTTTATTAGTTATAACTTTGTAAGATAATGGGAATTATGTTGGTAAAGGTAATTTCATAAAATACTGAATCATGCATTGCAAAAGCGTCCGAAATGTTAGTTTACAAGCCTTCCTTGTGTTGTTGGTTTTTTTGCTTGTTTTCCCGACAGAGGGTTACGGACAGTATTTTGGACGCAACAGACCTAGTTACCAGCGTTTTGATTTTTCCCTTTATCAGTCGCCTCACTTTGATATTTATCATTATTTTGAAGATGACTCGATCCCAAAGTTTCTTGTCAACTCACATGAAAAGTGGTATCTGCGTCATCAAAAACTTTTCAAGGATACATTTGAAACACAAAGCCCCATTCTGATATATGCAAACCATCCCGACTTTCAGCAAACAACTGCTATCAGTGGGATGATCGGTATTGGTACTTTAGGTGTGACCGAGGCTCTGAAGAACAGGGTGGTGATGCCAATTCTTGAAACAAATGCACAAACCGATCATGTGATCGGACATGAGTTGGTGCACGTATTTCAGTTTCGTGCTTTGTTTATCGATGATTCATTGTCGCTGAACTCATTACAAAACCTCCCGTTGTGGCTGGTGGAGGGGATGGCAGAGTATTTCTCCATCGGCAGTGTGGATCCGCACACAGCCATGATTATGCGAGACGCCATCCATCAGGATGACTTTCCAACTTTGCGTGAAATGACACGCAGCTATCAATACAACCCGTATCGCTTTGGTCAGGGTTTCGTGGCTTTCTTTGGAAGAACCTGGGGAGATTCATTGATTGTGCCGTTGTTCTCGGAAACGGCAAAGTTTGGTTATGAGCGTGCCCTGGAACGCGTTGTCGGATTGGGCGCCAACACGGTATCCAATCTCTGGCGGGCTTCTGTTGAAACGTATTATCAACCATTGTATCAGGATTCCTTACGTCATATTCCTGTGGGGCAAAAGATCGTCACACCTGATGATTCGGGCAACATCAATATTGCCCCGTCCATAAGTCCGGATGGTAACCTGGTCGCCTATTTTTCTGAACGGGACCTTTTGTCTATCGACTTGTTTCTTGCCGATGCAAAAACCGGCCGGGTCAAAAGAAAGCTATCCAGTGCAGGAAGGATGGGTGATATCGATGGCTATAACTTCTTTGAATCGATGGGAACCTGGTCGCCCGACGGCAGGAAGTTTGCCCATGTTGCTGTGAAACAGGGAATGAACCAGATCGTCATTGTAGATATTGAAAGGCCGCGACGCACGAGGGAAATAGCCATTCCCGGAGTGCCGGCCTTCAACAACCCTATTTGGTCTCCGGATGGTAATTATTTGGTTTTTAATGGCTTGGTCGACGGACGTCCCAATCTGTTTCGTTATGATCTTAATAATAATGAGGTCAAATGGCTCACCAACGACAGGTATTCCTATGCGCATGCTTCGTTCTCGCACGACGGACGCTACCTGGTGTTTGCGACCGACCTGCCGCAAAGTTCACAGGGTGGAGACCATCTTAACCTGAAGATGAATTTGGGGATCATGGACTTGCAGGATGAATCGCGTCCAGTTCGCGTGTTGGATGTGTTTCCCAGTGCCGACAATGTCAACCCCGTGTTTTCTGTGGATCAGGATGGGATCTATTTCCTGACCAATGCGGACGGTTACAGAAACCTGCACTTTTTTGACCTCGAAACCGGTGATGTTTTCCGGATGACTGACTATTACACCGGCATCAGCGGCATAACACACATGACACCCTCGATCAGTATCGCCCGTGAAACCGGTGAGATTGTTTACAGTTTTTTCCAGAAAGGCACCTATTCGATATTACGAGCCCATCCCTCAGAGTTTGACCGGGTGCAGGTGGACCCTGACGTGATTGACATGACCGCAGCCACCTTGCCGCCTTTTGAGCGCCCTGGTTCCACCATAGTAGATATGAGCCTCAAGGATGAACCGGTTGAAAAGATTATCTCGTTGGATGAAATGCAGGAGAAGCCGTTTGATCCCCGGTTCGGACTTTCTTTTATCGGCAGCTCTGGAGTTGGTGTGGCCACCAGCCGTTTTGGCACTGGTATGGCCGGTGGTGTGAGTATGATGTTTTCCGACATAATCGGTGACCATCAGATGTTTGCAACCCTTGCCGTAAATGGTGAAATTTATGATTTTGGTGGGATGGTGGCCTATCTTAATCAGAAGAGTCGGATTAACTGGGGTGGATCCATATCGCACATTCCATACGCCTTTAGCCGGCTTTTCCTGGATTGGGATGAATTGCCGTTAAATGGAGATACTTTGCTTGTTCAAAACATGCAGCTGGTTACACAGCGCACCTTTCAAGACCAGATCTCCGCTTTTGCCTTTTTCCCCATTTCCACCACCAGACGCATAGAGGTTGGTGCCAGTCATGCCTGGTATTATTTTCGAATAGATGCGATCAATAACTATTTTGCACCCGGTATTGGGCAGATCGGGCAAGAACGTGAAAGATTGGATGCGCCGGACGGCTTTTCTCTGCAAAGGGTCAATATGGCTTATGTAGGTGATAATTCATATTTCGGAATGGCCTCCCCCATGGCCGGCTATCGGTATCGTTTGGGTGGCGAACGGATGTTTGGCCGCATCGATATGTACAGCGTAACAGCCGATTACCGTCATTACATTCAGGCTCGTCCGTTCACCATCGCTTTTCGGGCCATTCATCAGGGAAGGTATGGGGATGATGCCGAGACTTATGAACTGTTTTATCCCCTTTATCTCGGATATCCCGGTTATCTAAGAGGTTATGATTATACTTCGCTGCGGCAGATACAATCAACTTTTGAAGAAGAGTTTATGTTTGATCAGCTTTTGGGAAGCCGTGTGCTTCTCGGTGGTCTTGAACTTCGGGTTCCTTTCACAGGCCCTGAGCAACTTGCCCTGATATCAAGTGGCTTCTTCTTTACCGAATTGGCATGGTTCCTTGATGTGGGGGTTGCATGGGAAAGTGATGACAGGATTACCTTTGATCGCTCTAAAGCGATGGATCCCAACCGGCGGTTTCCACTATTCAGTACCGGACCCTCCCTGCGCATCAATTTGTTTGGAGCGCTGATCCTTGAGCCCTATTATGCCTTCCCATTCCATACCAAAGGAATCAAAGAAGGCGTTTGGGGGTTGAACTTCCTCCCGGGATGGTAGAATTGATTAGCAGATTAGCAAATGTGCAAATGTGCAGATTAGTAAATATATCAATGTGCAGATTAGCAAATGTATCAATGTGCAGATTAGCAAATTAGCAAATGTGCAGATTATTTGCGTTTTTTTACTGAGGAAATAATTTTGCCGAGAAGCTTTTTCAGACTCAATATATCATTCAGCAAACCTCCGGAGGTTGGGTAATTAGCTGATGACTCGCATAATAGCAACCAATATTCCGTTTCTTCTGCTTCTTTGCTTGCAATTT
>SKTA01000005.1 GCA_007122745.1 Bacteroidales bacterium | reverse complement strand
TAGACCTGAGGATATTTTTTCAATAGATCCATGGGCTTCATCAGCATATCAACATACTGTGCACGTTTGTAAGCATAAGGATCCTTAACACCCTCTTTCGAAAGCTTACCGCGGAAATCGTCAAGGCTGTTGTAACCCTTGGCATCCATCCAATGGGTCAGCGCTTCAATCATCTTGCCAATGTGTGGCACCTTGTGCTTGTAAATTGCGCTGACAACCTGCACGGAGTCAGCTCCAGCAAGAATCATCCTGGCGATGTCATCACCACTGAAAATTCCTGTGTTGCTGCAAATGGCTGCTTTGACCTGCTTATGCAACAAACCGGCATAACGCAAAGGCAATCGGTAATCGGCAGACTGACTGGCATTAAACGGAAAGACGTGATCCTCGGTTTCAAGGTTAATGTCGGGTTGAAACAGCCTGTTGAACAGCACAAAACCATCTACCCCAAGCGCGTCCATACGGCTTATCAAATGCAGCATGTTGGTATAAAAAGGACTCAGCTTAACGCTGATGGGGATCTTTACTTTTTCCTTTACTGTCTTCAGGATGTCAAGCTGCTCCTCTTCAACTTCAGCAGCAGACTTTTCAAAACTGCCGGGCATTGCATAAAAGTTCAACTCCAATCCGTCCACGCCTGTTTGCTCCATCTGAATTGCATACTCAACCCAGGTTTCAGGATTTATGCAGTTAAGGCTTCCGATAACGGGAATATCCAAAGACTTTTTTATGGAAATAAGCTTCTCAAGATGCTCTTCCGGTCCGGCATGTTTTAAGTTGGGGAAAAGATTGGTCATTTCGGCATGGCGCTCGTCATATTCATGAAGGGCATCCTCCATCTCCATGCTTTCCAGATTGATCTGCTCCTCAAATAAAGATTTAAAAACGATTGCTGCAGCACCGGCATCTTCCATCTTTTTTGCAATATCGGGCTCAAGGCTCAGGTTGCAAGCCCCCACAATCAACGGGTTCTTTAAATTAAGACCCAAATAGTTCGTTGTTAAGTTTGCCATAATAATTTTCCCTTTTGTTAAATTGATTGATAAATATAATCAGATTTTTTTATTTTAATCATGCTTGCGCAAAAAAGAAGACTTATTGTTGTAATGAATAATCGTTTCATATGTTTATATTTCCTTAAATATTTAATAATCTGTGCTTTGTAAGTTTACCCAAGATCAGGAATTGATTTTAGAGGTTAGATGTTGGATGTTAGATTTTCATTTTTCTAACCTCAAACCTCCAACTTCCAACCTCGTGTTTGCATAATCATCCCCCTGTGTGTCAAAAATCCTGTCATGGGCGTTTCATATAAATAAATGCTTTTAATTAATGAATTGTTTAATTTGAGGATGGAATTTTGAGGTTACACCCAAAAGGCAAAAAATGCCATCTGGGTCACAGAATCATTTTAACCGTTTTTTTTGTATCTTTACACAGTGTTACAGCGTTGATTTTCAGTATTTTAATTTTGTCTAAATTAAGATTACAATGGAAAAACAAAACAGAAGGTCATTTTTATGCAAGCTCGCTGTTGTTCCCGCCATCGCGGTCATGGGTTCCGTAGCGCCATTCAGGTTGTTTTCCAATTCTAAAAATGAATTCAATAACACCAATTCAATGAGTAAGTCAGCTGGTAAATATATTCCATCTTATGTGTCTTTGCAAGAAAAGGACATTTTAAAGGAGCGCGGGGAGGTTCTTTTTGATGAGATGCGTCATTGCCGTTTATGTCCGCGCGATTGCGAAACAGACAGACTCAGTGGCACGCGTGGAGACTGCCGGGCAAATGCTGATCTGGAGATCTCGTCTGCAAGTCCACATTTTGGAGAGGAGAGGGAGTTGGTTGGGCATAATGGCTCAGGAACGGTCTTTTTTACAAATTGCTCCATGGAGTGTGTGTTTTGCATCAATTATGAGGTCAGTCAGGGCGGGCACGGACGGCGGCATCGCATCAGGGATCTTGCCAACATGATGTTAATGTTGCAGCGGCATGGGTGCCATAACATCAATCTCGTTTCTCCTACCCACTACATGCCGCACATTCTCCTCGCGCTTGACAGGGCTGCAGCTGACGGCTTACGGCTTCCGATTGTATACAACACCAGTGGATGGGAAAAAACGGATATGCTCGAATTTCTCGATGGTGTTGTTGATGTGTATCTTACAGACTTTAAATACGCAGACAATGATGCCGCAGCAACATACTCACCCGGTTCGGGAAATTATTTTGAAATTGCTCAGAAAGCTTTACTGGAAATGAACAGGCAGGTCGGTGTTGCACATGCGGACCCGGAAACAGATCTGATCAGCAGGGGGGTGATGATCCGTCACCTTGTGATGCCCGGGAATGTTGCCCGTTCAGACAGGGTCTTGCGATGGATTGCCGGCAATCTTCCCAAAGACACCTATGTAAACATCATGTCGCAATATACGCCCATGTTCAAAGCTTTCGAATTTCCTGAAATTTCCAGGCGTATCACCCGAAGCGAATACAACAATACGGTGTCCATTGCCCGCAATGCCGGACTAACGAATCTCCGGCTTCAAATGAGGTAATGAAATGGCAAAGGGGAATGTAATGCACATTCCCCTTAACACTTGCCACCAAAACAACTACAACATTAACCAGAAAACAAATAATAAAATAATAAAAAAAATCTGGCTTTAACGCACCCTAAAAGTACAAACATTTTTTGAAAAACCCAACTTTTCAGATCAAAAGTTTTCCACAAAACCTTTAAATGTTTTACCAAAACGACAATACGAGGCTAAAATGCTTAGCTATTGCGGGAAGCGTGAGAAAGGATTCCTGTTAAATCCTGTAGGATAAACATTTTGTTGATAAAAATTCGGCATATAAGGGTTATAACCACGTGATGAACTTACCTCAATTCCGAAACGGAGGTTTTCGGTTACCCGGTAATCCAATCCGAGCATCATCCCTTGCGGGGTATAAGCATTACCCGTTTCCAGGGTGCTCCCCATAAAGTCAAAACCGGATTGCTCAAACCATGTCCCACCTGTAATCACCAACCTGGGGTTTAGCTGGTAGGCGCCAAAGGCATACATTGTCATGCTTGTAAAGCGGTTATCGGAAATGTCATTGAATGGCATGCTACCCGGGAATGGCGTTTGTCCCGGGATAAATCCACTTACCCTGGAGGAGGAAAATATCGTTCCAACCTGCAGTGAAAATTTTTCAGTCATGTCCCATTGCATGGCTGGCGCCACGCTCTGTGAAAACATGTTTCCGGAAGAACCCATGGTACTGAATGAACTCCCTACCTGAAGGCCAAAATGAGGTGTACTGTTTTGTGCAGGCGCAGTTGTTGCAACAAGCAGCAAAAACAAAACCACGAGCAGGTTTAATTGAATCTGTATTTTCATGATTTTGCCATTTTAAACCACAAATATATTACTTATTAACGTCAAAATCAACACCATCTTGCGGCAGAATTAATAAAAAATCAAAAAAACCGGAAATGATTTGTTAATTTTGATATCAGAGGTTGGAAGTTGGAGGTTTGAGGTTAGAAAAAGAAAATCTAACATCCAACATCTAACCTCTAACATCAATTTCTGATCTTGGGCGATCTTACAAAACACAGAATGTCAAACACATAAGAAAACATAAAGATATGAAAAAGTACAACTACGGCCTGGTGCTCAGTGGCGGAGGGACCAGGGGATTTGCCCACCTGGGGGCGATAAAGGCGCTTGAAGACCATGGCATTAAACCAGACATCATCTCCGGCGTGAGTGCCGGAAGCATTGTGGGTGCCTTTTATGCCGACGGTCAG
>SKTA01000158.1 GCA_007122745.1 Bacteroidales bacterium | reverse complement strand
CCAGAAATTCTACTGAACCGGTTTCTGCAAGTTGTTGAAAACTTTTGATCACCTTGGGGGCATACTTTTCAAACTGCTCTAAAGCTATACCAGAAATACTGAACGACACCTTGAAATCCTTCCCATGTTTTTTTATCAGGGACAACAAGGCTTCATTAGCGGGTAGGTAAGATTTTTCCGCAACTTGCTGCAGGATGTACCTGTTGGCGTATTCATCTAAGTAATTCGCGTTGGTTCCTATGTCAAAAAAGCGATATGTTGCCAGTCTGTATGGCTGATGCACCTGAAAATACAAGCATATTGACTTCATAATGTATTGATTATATGTTTTTTATTGCTTTTTTATTTTGTAATGAGGCTTTTATAGATGTTTTTGACTTTCAATCCCGCCTGATCCCATTTGATACTCTCCACCTCCGTTTTTCCATGTGTTTTAAACATTTTATGAAGAGCGGGATAATGAAGCAATGCATAAATGGCGTCTGCCATGGCATCCACATCCCAGTAATCGACCTTTAGTGCGTGCTTAAGCACTTCAGCAACACCTGACTGTTTGGAAATGATCACGGGAACGCTGGAGCGCATCGCCTCAAGCGGTGAAATTCCAAAAGGTTCCGAAACGGAGGGCATCACATACACGTCACTGAGTCCGAACATCCTGTCCACATCATCCCCTTTCAAAAAGCCGGTAAAATGGAAGCGTGTCGCCATTTTTAGTTGTGCAGTCCGCCGGATCATCCGGGGAAGGAGATCTCCACTCCCCGCCATCACAAACCGTACGTTCGGATCTTTTTCAAGTACCTTGAATGCGGCCTCAATGAAGTATTCAGGCCCTTTTTGAAAGGTAATCCGGCCCAGAAAGGTAACCACTTTGTCTTTCAGAACACGTTTTACCGGTGCTTTGGAAGCCTCTGAAGGTGGTTCAACACCATTATGAACGGTGATCACCTTGACAGGGTCGATACCATAACGGTTGATGACAATGTTTCTTGTCAGGTGGCTGACGGCAACCACAACATCTGCAGCTTCCATTCCCTGACGCTCGATGGCATATACTGCCTGGTTGATATTTTCTCCCGAGCGGTCAAATTCGGTGGCGTGCATGTGCACAACCAAAGGCTTTCCGCTGATCTTCTTGGCTTCGATACCAGCCTGGTATGCGAGCCAGTCGTGGGCATGGATCACGTCAAACTCATTGTCCCTCGAAATGTAAGAGGCCACAATGGCATAACGGCGTACCTCCTCCATCAGGTTCTTGCCGTAGCCACCGGAAAAATTAAACTTTTGTGTGTGAACATCCAGTTTCTCAAGGGTAACCCCTTTGTCCAGCTGTTCAACAAGGTGGTAATACTCCTCTTCGGTGGCATAGGGCAGGAGGGTGGAATCTACCTCCATGAACTCAATTTTGTTCAGATGCTCCTTGTAGACTTCATCCCTGACATCTATCGTAACATCTGATGCGTTGATCAGCCTGATGCTTCCCGGTTCTTCATCTCCATAAAGCTTGGGCGCAACGAACAGAATGTCCACATCAGCCTTCATCAGTGCTTTTGTAAGACCATAACAAGCCGTTCCCAATCCGCCGGAGATGTGGGGAGGAAACTCCCAACCGAACATTAATACTTTCATATATAAACCGTTTGTAGACACAGGGCTTGACCTGTGTACCGAAATATTTAGTTGTTTAGTTGTTTTTTAAAGTGCTTGTCATGCGGCCAATGCGCAGTAGTTCTGCCACGCTGGCAGCATAGGATATGGCTCCGGCCGGATGATGTGGGGGGTCTCCGTCATAAATCTCGGAAACAGTACCAATGCCCGCCTCGGTCAGCGTTGCTTCAAAACCATTGTAATATTTCTGAATAAAATCAACACCATCCGCACCATACACCTTAAACCATGCGTCAGCGAAAAGGCCCAGCAGCCATACCCAGACACTACCCTGGTGCAGGGCAGCGTCACGTGCATGGGCGTCGCCCATATATCTTCCTTTGTATCTCGGATCATCCGGTGATAAGCTGCGAATCCCCCTGGGGGTTAACAGGCGCTTAACAGCTACATCCAAAACCTGTTTGCATTCTATATCAGAAAGCGGGGAATAAGACATGGCAGCTGCAATGATCTGATTAGGCCGTATACTGACATCCATCTTATCAGACAAGACAAAATCTGCAAGATACCCACCCTCCTCAAACCAGAACACCTGTTTATAAGATTTCCGGATCTTTTTGGAAACCTCTTTCCATTTGTCAGTGAACTCTTTATCCTTAGCTGATTTTGCCAAATCCATGGCATAAGAGATGGCATTGTACCAAAGTGCATTTACCTCAACAAGGTACCCATACCTCGGCGTATGATGATGCTGGTCGGAAACGGAATTCATCCAGCTTAAATCCGGAGTTGAAGGATCGATGAAAAGCAGGCCATTTTCATCCATTTTAACACCTTTTACGTGTCCCGAAACATATCCGTCAAGTATTTGCCTCATGGCCGGACCAAATTCCGCCCAAAGCTTGCTTTTGGCTGTTTTGGGATAACAAAGCTGCAGCGTCCGGAAAAACCACAATGATGTGTCTGCCGAATCAAAAACTGGTTTTTGGAACTTGTAAAACTCCGGAAACAACGGGCCCGAAAGGCGCGATAACATGTCGTCAATAACTTTCCTGCAAATATCCTTCTGTCCTGCAGCCAATGACAATCCGGGTAAGGAAATAAACGTGAAACGACCGGAATAATCATGCCAGGGATAACCTTGGTTGATGGACACACTGCCCTTGTTATGCACAAAAAACTGCTCAGCAGCATTCATCAGCGAACTCCTGAAAGAATCCCTCTTGCGTCGTTTTATGACTTCACCGTTGAATAATCGCGTTAACGAACCAGGATGTACCTGGGATGTGGAGGCTGCAAAAATGATGCTTTCATCCTTTTTAATGGGTGTTTCAAAGAATCCGGGAACATAAAGGTCTTCATGGTGTTCGTATCCGCGCTCCTTTTCCCGGATGTATTCCAGGTCGTTGTACCAATCAGGTGCATGCACATATTCTCCCTGTTTTTTTGATAACTGAAGGAAAAGGTCTGAATACCCTTTATACATTTTTACTTTGATCCCATTAGGAACCGTTTCATATTTTGTGTTCAGGTCGATGTTACGCTTACTCAACCGGTGTATGTTCCTGAAGGCAAGAAATGGTTGTAAACGCAAACGGGTAGGGGATTGTGCTTCAACCAGGGTGTAGCGTATAAGCACCATCTCTTTTTCGGTAACAAACATGGTTTCCTTTGTCAACACAACACCACCAACACGGTACGTGACCACCGGGATGACATCTGCTGAAAAGTCCCTGACATACTTATGACCTTTGGGATGAAAACTGTCCGGATACTTATTTACCCCAAGATGAAAAGCAGCTTCACGTTGAATCACAGTCTCATCCACCATAGATAGCAGCACGTGTTTTTCTCCATCAAGATGTGGTTGGGGTGCAATCAGCAAACCGTGATACTTTCGGGTATTGCAACCGAGAATGGTGGCACAGGAAAAAGATCCCGAACGGTTAGAGCGAACCAGTTCCTTGTTGAGTGAATACTCAAGATTTATAAGTTGCGTTTTGTCAAATTTTATATAACCCATGTTGGTTAATTTGTTGATTAGCTGAAAAGCTGAAAAGTTGATTGTTTTTTTGCAAAAATACGACTTTGGGGCAAAACTTTGCTAAAAAACAAAATATTAACGATTTATTCAGGTTCGTATCTGGAGGCGGGCTCCTTTGCTTCGCTCCATGTTTCTTCTTCTTTACGAAGAAGTCGCATCATTTTT